>NZ_JAYGHV010000378.1:0-1117 GCF_034932145.1 Spirulina sp. 06S082
CTGTAGCTCAAATTCCACGAGATGTTATCCCTGAAATGCCCGATCGCATTATTGCTGCTACTGCTCATTATTTGGGCTTACCGCTCATCACTCGTGACGCAAAAATTCAAAACTCAACTGTTTATACTATTTGGTGATTTTTACTAGCAGATGAGCTTCTCCCCAGTCTAGAAATTTTGCCCGATTTCAAAGTATCGGTTGAAACAATTTTTAATTATTTAATGTTCAAATAACAAAAATTCCCTCAATTCCCATGTTGCCAGAAAATCTAAAGTAAATCTTTATTTTTTGTTTTCACTCGTTCGTAAAGTTCCTCCATCACCGCAATAAACGACCGATCCTCATGCCAAAATGGGGGAAAATCCCCTTGTTTCTTGATTAAAATTGCCGGAATTATGCTTTCTTGAACTTGAGGAGAAACTTCTGGAAAATGTTTTTGTCCTAACCAAAACTCCTTCAACGCGATCGCCTCCACATTGCCAGTTTTCGGCTGTGTATAATAGGCAGAAACCGGGACGGGTTCGAGTTTTTCGCTTCCCAAACCCGCAGCTAAAGCCTTCCCTAAAGGTGTTTTTACCAATTCTTCTTTGAGTTCCTCTCGTGTCAGTCCTCGTAATTCAAACAATAAAAAAGGATCGTCATCAAGTTCTGCTGCAAAACGATAACATAAACCCGCAATATGCTTGCAGGGATTTGACCAGTCGGGACAGTCGCATTCCGTCTCCAGATCTCGACTATCGCGAGGTAAAAAGTGTTGATTGACTTCTCGAAAACTCTCCTCAATATTTTCTGGAACCTCATTCAGGAGTAGCTTAGAGACAAAACTCGCATTCGTGGACAGTTTTTGAATGATTTTCGACCAATCTTTTTTGGCGATCGCCTTCAATTCAATTTCGGTATTATAGCGAGGCTCTTTATAAACGCCAAAATAAGGATTGACCGATCCTCGAATTGTTGCTCGAATTATACCTTTGTTTACAGAGAACTTGAGGATTTTTCCACCCCTCGCATAAGATCGTCCTCGTCCTAAACGCGCTTCATCGGTAAAAGAGGCGATCGCGGCAATAAATTGGTTTCCCCACCAAGTTTTACTAAATTCAGCCATTTTTCTCTTTCC
>NZ_JAYGHV010000379.1:0-975 GCF_034932145.1 Spirulina sp. 06S082
ACTCAGATCTTGCACCTCATAAGACAAAGTTCAAAACCCCGCTCATGTAACCAAGGAATAAGTAACTCTAATTGTTTCAAAAGAGAAAGCAATAATAGATGAGGAAAGAGAAGAATTAATGCAAATTTTGCATTGTCAGACCAATCTAAACTATCTTGATATCCTAAATACAAATAAACCCAATAAGCTAACAAAAAAGAAATCAAAGAAAGAATCAACCAACGATAAACACCCAACAAAGTTTTTTGCCCAAATCGATGAAGACTAAATTGATGCTTACTGGTTTTAAAAAAACCTTCAATCTGCCATCTTCGCTTTCCCCACCTAGTGATGGTTTTCCCTTTCATCGGTTTAGTAGAAATTACAAATCGTTGAATTCTTTTTCCGTTCCGTTTTAACCAAACCCATGATAGCCAAACCGGAAAATTTAAGCCTTTTAGGTAAACTTGTTGTCCTCTTTTTTTGACTTCTGAAACCTTTATGTAATCCTTTCTTATGATTATAAACTCGAACTAAATTTTGAAGATGAGGAAATTTACCAACTTTTTCCAGCGTTGTTAGATCGACAATAACTTGTAAAATAGGTTTTCTTCCAGCCTTTTTTTGAGAAAAAATTAGATTGAGAATGAAAGAACGAACCTTACGAATTAAAGAACGTGTTGACCATTTATAATGATTCAAAAAACGGCTGATCGCACTTTCAGATTTGGTCTGACAATCATGGGGAATTTGTGCTTTTCCTTGTAGCAATAAACTCAAAATAGATTCGAGAGTTTTTTGTTGATAAACAAAATTCTGATTTCTTTATTTTAAAAAGCGCTATATTAACTTGCATAAATTCTAGAGCTTTCTCATTTTTTACTAATATTTAAGAAAACACTATCCCTAAAAGAGAAAAATCCCTCAAAGCACCTCCACACAAGCATTTTAGCCTTCAATCATCTCTATCAACTTTTTTTGGTGCAAGATCTGAGT
>NZ_JAYGHV010000380.1:0-825 GCF_034932145.1 Spirulina sp. 06S082
GGAGGGATGGCGAGCATGGCGACGGACGGGTCGAGGACGAAGAAGATCGTGCCGACGGCGACCACGGTGGTGAGCACCTGGATGATCTCGTTGGCCCCGATGTCGAGGAAGCGCTCCAGCTGGTTGACGTCGTCGTTCAGCACGGCCATGAGGGCGCCGGTGGCCCGCTCCTGGAACCAGGCGTGCTCCAGCTCCTGCACGTTCCCGTAGGCGTCGAGGCGCAGGTCGTGCTGGAGGTCCTGGGCCAGGTTCCGCCACGAGATCTGGTGCAGGTACTGGAACAGCGACTCGAGCGCCCACACGACGAAGGTCAGCAGGGCGATGGCCACGATCTGGGTCCGCTGGGTGGTGAACCCGAGGCGGTCGAGGGTGGCGTCGCCGTCGTTGGCCACCACGTCCACCGCGAGGCCGATCAGCAGCGGTGGGGCCAGGTCGAAGAGCTTGTTGAGCACCGAGTGCGTCGCTGCCCAACCGGTGCGGCGGCGGTACGGCGCGCCGTAGTCCCACAGGCGTCGCAGGGGTGCGACCCGCTGGTCATCGGTCCTCGGCATCCGATGAGTCTGCCTGCGAAGTCGATCGGTGAGCGCTTGCCAAGGGCGGATGGCGGCAGCCACCCTTCCGTCGTGGCCGACATCGATGCTGTCTTCAAGGCGTACGACATCCGGGGCACCACCCCGGACCAGCTCGACGCCGAGCTCGTCCGCTCCATCGGCGTGGCGTTCGCCCGGTTCGTGCGGACGCGACCCGAGCCCCACGACCGCGTGCTGGTCGGCCAGGACATGCGCCCCTCCGGCGTGGAGCTGGTGGCGGCGTTCTGCGAGGGCG
>NZ_JAYGHV010000381.1:0-824 GCF_034932145.1 Spirulina sp. 06S082
ATAGGAGGTGAATTTTAAATGTATGGATGTCAACAAAATTTGATTAAAGATTCAGAAAATCTATCATTTCTCGAATACCTTTGTACGACAGCGAATAAATTAATCAATTGTGGAATTTATTTGGCTCGTCAACTGTACTTTAAACGCGGCATAATCATCAAGAAATTCGATATTCTGACGGAGTTAAAAAACAATGTAAACTTTAAGTTTCTTCACTCTCAAGCGGCACAACAGACATTGATGGGTGTTGCTGAGTCATTCAAGTCTTACAAAGAACTTTCTAAGAAGTACCAAAAAGGCGAATTAGAGAACCGTCCTCGCTTGCCCAACTATCGCAAAAAGGGAGGATTGGGAGTCATAACTTATCCTAAGCAAGCGCTAAGGCTGAAAGGAGATAAGGTTAGGGTTCCATTAGGAATGAAGGTAAAAGCAGTCTTTAAAGTTGATTCATTCCTATTACCATTTCCCATCAATCTTGACTTTAAGAAGATTCGAGAACTTAGAATCCTCCCTCGTAACGGCTGTTTCTATGTCGAATGGGTCTATCAATTGGAAGCCAAACAAATTGAGTTAGATAAGGACAAAGTTCTCGGTATCGATCATGGTTTAGATAACTGGTTAACCTGCGTCAGTAATGCGGGAACGAGTTTTATTGTAGATGGAAAGCACCTGAAATCAGTCAATCAATGGTACAACAAACAGATTGCGACGATTAAGGAGAATAAACCTCAAGGATTCTGGTCTAAAAGACTATCTCGCATCACTGAAAAGCGTAACCGTCAGATGAGAGATGCGGTTAATAAAGCAGCGAGATTGGTTATTAA
>NZ_JAYGHV010000382.1:0-736 GCF_034932145.1 Spirulina sp. 06S082
TATTCAAGAATTACTCAAACAATATATTGGGAAATATCCCGTTCTACTCTTGGGCGATTTTAACAGTCCCCCTCCCTCTCCCGAACATCCTGATGCCACTATTTCCTTACTTCTCAATCTACCAGAAATTAGTCCCGTTGTTCCTCGCGATCGCCTAATTTCCTCTCCAGCAAAAACGTTTCCTTCTGATGGCGCGATCGCCAAAATCGACTATATTTTTTATAGTAGCGATCGCTTAGAACTTCTCGAATGGCGAGTCATTACTGAAGCAAAACAAGCCTCAGATCATCTCCCCCTTATGGCAAAATTTCGCCTCATTGAACAATAGAAATTTATAGAAATTTACCGATAACCAACAACCAATTTTCCTTTTATGAAGTTGTGTAAAGCAATTGTTAAAAACTGTTAAAGATTTGGTTCAAGTTCTTGTTTTCTGAGTCAATCTAGGAATAGAAATCATAAATATTGTATCAGGAGAAATAAAATGGAAGTTCTCATCTTTTTCTTTAGTGGAATCACTCTATTTGGTGCCTTAACAGGGATTAAAATTGACCGGGAGTATCAAAGAGGTGTTATCTTTCGCTTAGGACGCTACAACAGTATTAAAGGACCCGGATTGTATTGGATGATTCCCGCGATCGACCAAAAGATTCGCGTGGATATTCGCACAAAAACCGTCGATATTCCCCCACAAGAAGCGGTTACAGCCGATAGCGTCACCATTAAAGTTAATGCA
>NZ_JAYGHV010000383.1:0-732 GCF_034932145.1 Spirulina sp. 06S082
TCCCCATCCTCCCCATCCTCAACCTCTGTCTTGAGTGTATCTCAAATTACCTTGCAGAGATAAAGAAGTTTCTGCTTTTTGTAATTCTGTCCCCAAATAAAGAGCGTGTTCAACTTCTAAATTGGGACAGTCGGCAGCTATTTTTTGATAGAGTTGACGCGCTGTTTTTCCCGTATAACAATTGACAACTTCTCCCGAACCTGGTGTTAAATGTTCGACAAAAATCGTATTTTCTCGAACTGCGTTCGTGCCGCGTTCTCGGAGGGAAATTGCAAAACTTCCCACGGGATCGTTAAAGGCGCGATCGCGGCAAATCTTGGCGTATTGTTTCTGAATTAAATTTTCAGCATTTTCCCAACAATCATCATAAATATGAGCGCTTTGACTGACAGTAATTAAAGCACCCATTCTTAAATTATACTGAGAACGTTTGGCAATTTCATCGCGAATATGCTGCTGTAAACCTCTCAATCCCATCGCGTTGACAACCCATGCACCAAACATATCATTACTGCGAAAAGTAGCGGTTAAAGATAATTCTCCCTCAATTGCGCGAACCCAAATATGATTCAAACAAGGGGGACTATTATCATTATAATCTTTAACATCCCATAAAGACATTACAGCTCTAGCGGAATCAATATCATTACTTAATTTATTAATTAATTGTTCAATCTGATCGCATCTAAACCACGATCGCAAGCGTTGTCCATAGGTATATTTTACGCCTTC
>NZ_JAYGHV010000384.1:0-55491 GCF_034932145.1 Spirulina sp. 06S082
TACATACCACACTTCACTATGGCTCGTACTGGCCACGGATGTGACTGAGCAACGGCAACTCTGTAAGGAACTCACGGCGAAAAATGCCGATCTGATTCAGTTAAATCGCCTTAAAGACGAATTTTTAGCCTGTATAAGCCATGAGTTGAAAACTCCTCTAACGGCAGTTTTAGGCTTATCTAGCCTGCTCAAAGACAAAAAACTGGGAGAATTGAACCAACGTCAATCTCGCTATTCTCAACTGATTTATCAAAGCGGACAGCAATTGATGAGTGTGGTTAATGACATTCTCGATTTGACTCGTATTGAAACAGGACAGTTAAAACTCACTCCTGAACCGGTGCAGTTACAAGAAGTTTGCGATCGCGCTTATCAACAGGCACATAGACAGCTTTTTGCAGGCCGAGAGAAGGATGCCGCAACGATTCCTGAGATTAAATTTTCCCTGACTATTGCACCGGAATTACAGGCGATCGTGGCAGATGAATTACGTTTGCGACAAATGCTCGTTCACTTGTTGGAAAATGCCCTTAAATTTACTCCCAATGGTGGGGAAATTGGCTTGCAGGTCAATCGCTGGCAGGGGTGGATCGATTTCACTATCTGGGATACGGGGATCGGGATTCCAGAATCTGCTCAACATCTTATCTTTCAAAAATTTCAGCAGTTAGAAAGTCCTCTCACTCGTCAATTTGAAGGAACGGGTTTGGGTTTAGTTCTCACTCAACGTCTCGCTCGCGCTCATGGAGGAGATATTTCTTTTACGTCCCAAGTTGGCCAGGGTAGTAAATTTACTTTACTCTTACCTCCGGCTCCTCCAGAACGAGAAGCCAGTCGCGATCGGGTGCGATCGAATCTAGAGCCCAATCGTCTTATTCTGATTGTAGAGGCGGTTCCCCAATATATTGAACGGTTAACGGGACAATTACAAAAGCTAGGTTATCGCGCGATCGTAGCGCGATCGGGTACTGAAGCCCTCGAAAAGACGCGGCAAATTCAACCTCGGGCGATCTTTCTCAATCCTCTTTTACCGCTATTATCAGGCTGGGATGTGTTGACTTTATTGAAAGCCGATAGCAAAACCAAAGACATTCCGGTTATTGTTACGGCAACTCAAGCGGAAAAACTTTTAGCACAACAGAATGAAGCGGATAGTTTTTTGAGTTTACCCATCCAACCTCAAGCCCTACAAAAAAGTTTATCGCGATTGAAAGCGCTTCCGCCTTTAACTCGAAGTAGTCTCACAATTCTACATTTACATGGAGGACTTTTAGACAAAGAAGATTCTGAATTTGTGACTAAATTGGGTGTAATGGTGAACAATTCCACTACACCTATCGATCGCCTCTTACCTTTAGACTATCGAATTTTAGAAGCTAACGATCTCGATCAGGCAGAAATTTTAGCCAAGATTTGGAAACCTGATATTTTGTTGCTAAATGGTCAAAAAATCACGAATCCCGATGAATATTTACAGGCGATCGCGCAGGTTGAATCTCTGGTTCGATTACCTTTGGTGACTTTAGATGCCAAGATTGCTGAGTCTGGTAATAAAATCTCAGAACTATCGGTTTTTCCTTGTTTAATACCCATTACAGAGCAAAGTATGGTGGCTTTTTTACAGGTCATTCAGGTTGCTGCGGGGGTGAGTAAGCAATCTAATATTTTGATCGTAGAAGCAGGAAGTGAATGTTATCAGTCTGACCAATGTTTGCGAGAAACACAGGATTCTCAAATTCATGCGGGGATTGACTTTTCTCATGCTTTAACCCAGTATTTACAAACAGCAGGATTGCGAAGTTTACTGGCACAATCTTGGACGGAGGTTTACAGTCAAATTCATCATCGTAGTGTCGATTTACTGATTATTAATTTAGGGGAATCTAAAGATTTAGACTGTTGGTTAGAGGGTTTAAAACAATTGGCTAATCTTACGGTTAAGCCGCCAATTTTAGTTCTCGAACATGATTCCTTGGCTGGAACGGGTAATCGGGAGTTAAATGAGTTGTTAAGTCAACTGGCTACAAAAGTGATTGTAGATGATTCTCAATCAATGCCGGAACTTTTAACTCAAATTAATCAAATGTTAGTTTAATTGCTTTGAGTTTTGATTTTTGATTTTTGACCAGTACAAAATCTTCATCTTCTTCGAGAATGGCTTCTCCGAGAATAGCAAGATCGGGAAGCTGAAGCGAGATAAAAGTTTGACGATCTAGTAATAAATATTGGCCGTCCTCCCATAATTGTTGCAAAGTATCAGGAGGAGTAGAAAGAATTTGGCGATCGCTATAAAATTCTAAGCTAGGACGATGATGGGGAAATGAGGTATAAATAATTGTTTTTTCTGGGGTATATTTTTTGGCGATCGCCGCAACTTTGAGGACGGGATACTGTTCATTGATTTCCCATAACCAAGCAGGAGACAACATCAGCAAGGCTAAACTAAAATACAACCCGATAAATAGTGTCGGAATGAATCGGCGATCGTGTTTCCACAAAAATCTAGTTGCTAATCCCATTGTAACCGCTATTATACCACTCATCAGAATTAAAGTAAAGGGATGATGGGTAATTATAAAATAAATGAATCCTCCCCAAGCAACAAGGTTAAAAATGCTAAATAAACCAACAAAAAAACGGGAGTAGAATCGTTTATCCTGCCATAAATGGGCAAGATAAGCACCGACAGTTAAAGCAAAAAAAGGATAGTAGGGCATGATATACCAAGGGAGTTTAGTTTGCATGAGAGAAATTGTTCCTAAAAACAAAATTGTTCCCACTAGCACTAAATTTCCCCAGGGTTTTCCTTTTTGTTTCCATGCCAGAAATAAGCCTCCTGGTAAGAAAAATAACCAAGGAAGGCTATATTTGCTCAATTCAAGGAAATAATACCACGGTGCGCCAGTATTGCCTTCAACAGCAGTAGAAAGACGTTCTAAACTTTGCGACTTAAAGTAAAGTTCAACAAAAAAATCTCCGTGGGTTTCCCATTGTAACCAATACCAAGGAACCGCGATCGCAATTCCTAGGATTAAACCCAACCAAGCATAAGGATTAACAAATAGTTTCCACTGACGGTTAAGCAAAACAAAAACTCCTGCGATCGCCCATAATGCCAGCACGATAATTCCTTTTGTTAAGGTAATTAATCCCAAACAAATCCCAATTCCTAATGCCCATATTTGCTTTTTTCTTTCTTTTAATAAACAGAGTAAAAGACAAATAAAAAAAGTATTAATAATTCCGTCTAACATGACTAAACGTCCGTGACGAAGGACGGGAAGCAATGTTAAATAAACCAGTGTTGACAGAATAGCTTCTAATCTTCGCGAAAAAACTTCTCTTCCAAGGAGATAAAGTAAGGGTACCCCGCAAGCAGTTAGAAAAGCAAGATTAACGCGACTGCTAAATTCCCCTACTCCTCCCCATACATGATAGCCGATCGCAATCAGCCAATAAACTAGAGGAGGCTTAATGAAATAAGGAGTATCAAAATAGGTCAAATGCAGCCAGTTTCCTTGACGATAAATCTCTCGGGCTACGATCGCATGGGAACCTTCATCCCAGTCTCTCAAAGGGACATTTCCCAACCCCAACATCCAAAGAAAAACAGCAGCAAGGAAGAAGAATAACAGCCAGTGGGAATCTGACCAAGAGATATTTTTGTAGAAACGAGATATTTTTTTCATATTGACAGAATAACAAATATAAGTACACTATCAGAATAATAATCTTTTCCGTTACAGATTTTTTTCTTCAATGCAACACTCTTTTAAGTCCTTAAGTTCCGCATTTTTAGTATTTTATAATCGTCCAAGATTTTTTAATGTCGCAGTCATTTCTCTATTTTTTATTTTGAGTTTAATTGGCATTTTCAATCATTCTATGTGGCGAGATGAATTAAATGTCTGGACTATTGTGCGGGATAGTTCTTCTTTTTCAGATTTATTACAAAATATTAAATATGAAGGACATCCTGCCCTCTGGTACTTATGCCTTTATTGCCTTAATTTTTTTACTGATAACCCGATAATAATGCAGTTTTTTCATCTGGCGATCGCCACGAGTATTATTACTATATTTATTTTATTTTCTCCTTTTTCTCGTCTCCAAAAACTGTTATTCTGTTTCGGCTATTTCCCTTTTTATGAATATTCTATTATTAGTCGTAATTACTCGCTTTATATTCTCTTTGCTTTTCTTTTTTGTCTGCTTTTTAAAAGCCGCTATAAGCACTTTCTTATTTTGATTATATTATTGGCTTTAATGAGTAATGCAAGTGCCTATGGACTTTTGATTTCTTTCATTTTATTTTCTGCTTTATTTGTCGATCTGATTCTGTTTAAATATAAACTCAATATATTAGTAATTTTAAGTGGTATTGGCATTTATGGATTAGGGCTTTATACTTCTTTGGTTCTGCTTATTCCTCCGTCAGATAGTGAACTTAATGGAGGTTTAGTAAAATGGGATACTTTTTGGGATTTTCATCATTTAATGAAAGTTATTGCGCGAATTTGGAACAGCTATATTTTAATTCTTGTCCCTGGGGATAGCAAATTTTGGGATGTAACGTTATATGCGATAATCTCACTGTTCATTTTGATGTTTTTTACTCTGAGTTTCATCAAAAAACCAATTCCTTTGTTTATCTATGGATTGGGGACAATAGAATTATTATTTTTCACCTATACTAAAGTTTTAGGATCGCCACGACATTACGGCAGTTTTTATATCATTTTAATTATAGCAATTTGGATCTCTTCCTATTATCCATCTCAACCCGATCGCCTAAAATTTGCCCATCAATTTTTTGTCAAGGCGATCGCTTGGGTAAATCGCCATAAAAGCAAGGTTTTGACTTTGATATTATTAGTTCAACTCATTGCAGGAGTTGTTGCTTTTTCCCGCAATCTGATTGTTCCTTATTCTGCGAGTCGAGAGACGGCAAAATATATCAAAAACAATGCCTTAGAAGATATGTTCATCATAGGCAGTCAAGATACAGTTATGACTCCCATTAGTGGTTATCTTAATCGCCAAATTTACTATCCAGAATCGCGAAAAATGGGAAGTTTTGTTCTTTATAATAGTCACAGGGATGATGTCGATCGCGAAGAAACCTTAGCACAAACTCAGCAATTATTCAATGAAAAACGAGAAAAAATACTATTAATTCTCAATTACGAACTCGATCTATTTCCAGAAGACTTATCGATCGCCGCGATCGCCAAATTTACAAATAGTTATATTTATAACGAAAAATATTATCTTTATCTCGTGTCCTTGCCAGAATGAATGCTAAACCTTATTCTTATGCTTTTTTTCTTTCCCCGATAATGGAAATAGCCACCCCCACTAAAATAATAATTGCACCCAAAATAACGATCGAACTCGGCAACTCTCCAAAGACAAAATAACCCAATATACTAGACCCTACCGGTTCAAATAAAATGATCAACGAAACTAAAACAGGAGACATCCAACGCACCGCCCAGTTAATGGTAGTATGTCCGATAACTTGGGAAAATACTGCCATTAAAAGAACATAAAAATAGACCGAAAGAGGATACCCCAAATAACCAAACCCAAAGAAAAAAGGGAAGGGAAAGAGTGCGATCGCAGCAATGGTATAAGCAATGGTAATATAGTGACTCGTACTCAAACCTTGACGCTGAGATTCTCGTCCCAAGAGTAAATAAAAACTGACAAACCATGCCCCAATTAATGCTAGAATATCGCCGAGTAAGGGCTGAGAACTAACACTCTCACCTTGCATTCCTCCCAAAGCGATCGCGATCCCCCCTAAAAGTGCAATTACAATCCCTAGAATTGTTAGCTTTCTTAACTTTTCTTGAAACCAAAATCGAGATAAAATAGCAATCCAAATCGGATTAGTTGTAACTAACGTTGTGGCTGCTGTAATAGAGGTAAAAGAAAGTGATGAAATCCAAAAAGCAATATGGAAAGCCAGACATAATCCTGCTATTCCTGCATAATAAAAAGCCTTGGGAGAAATTGATGTTTGTCGAACGCCTCGCCAAATTGGGAGTAACATAAAAGTGGCAATAATCAAGCGAGAAGCAGAAAGAAATAGACTAAAACCAACCCCGTGAAACCCTGTTATTTCTAACGTTAAACGGATAAAAATTGCCGACATAGAAATCGCAAAAACACCAACTCCTAAAATTAATGTGATTTGCCAGAATTTCGGTGTTTTGGGGAAGATTTGCATATTATTGTTAGGTTTAGCAGTGTTGAAGATTTCTGGATGTAGGCTTTTCTCAAGGGCGATCGCCTTGAGTTAAAATAAAGTAAAGACACGAAAATTCAAACCCTGAAGCCCATGCTGGAATTACCTCCCTTAAATACCAACACAATTTGGTCAATACTCAACGAAGAAATTGAAGATGATACCGTTAATCAATTAGTTTGGCATTATTTGGGCTATCGCTACAATCAATCTACCCAACAATGGGAAAGCGATCGGGTTACTGAGAAGTGGTGTGAAGAATATCCCAGTCCTCCAGATTTTATCGCTTATCGTCCTCCCACGATGAAACTAACCCGATCTATTCCTCGGGAAAATAAACAACTTTTAAAGGAAGCCCTAGGATTTAAAGGATATAAAATCGGAGAATTTAGCCCCCGCCAAGCTCGTCGAGCAACCATGGCCAATTGGCTGTTAAACTATATGAAAACCCATGACATTGTTATTGGTTAGCTTATCGTCAGGAAACAATTTCTCAAAAAATAAGCGAATTGACCGGATTTCCCCATGACTATTTAGAAAAGATAACGGTACAGTGCATCTCGTTTTGACAATTCCGTAAATGTAAGGGGCGATCGCGCAAAAAATATTATGACCCAAAACTTATGTTTTATCCATCCTTTACCCTCGGACAATGGTATAACAAACCCAAAAGCGAGAAAAGGAACAGTAACAGTATGATAGAAATTTTTGGCAACTTCATCGAAAACTTGCCAGAAAGTCCAGAATACCTAATTCTTGGCTTTTCTCCTAGTTCAGTTCCCTTACAGCAGCGTTGGCGAAATAATGGCTTATCTGCTGATTTTTTAGCTGACTATCTGACAACCTTTTTTCCAGCGAAAGAAGACGATCCCGATACTCAATACAAACAAGAAGAAATTAAAGGTGCAGTCAGCTATATCGCCAACGAATTATTAGAAAATGCCATGAAATTTAACAATGATTGTACCAATTATCCCATTGGTCTTTCTTTGCATCTCCAAAGCAATTGCTTAATTTTCATGATTACTAATAGCATTGCCTCGAATGCTGTCCAATCCTTTCAACATTATCTCGATCAACTTACAAATTCAGATACACAGGAAATGTTAATTGCTCAACTTGAAGAAAATGCCCTTGAAGAACGCGGAACCTCATCGCGTTTGGGCTATCTTACCATGATTGAGGATTACGGTGCAAAGTTAGGCTGGAAATTTGAAACTGTAGAACAAGACCCCACTATTGTCACAGTTACGACAATGGTTCAGTTAAGCATTTAACACAAATATTTAACAATAATTGATTACTAATATCGAACCAAGGAGTATTGAGGAATGGAAATTAAAACTGAAACCTACGGAATCAACTACGACGAATCAACGATGACGATCTGCTTTGAAGGATCGTTACGCTTAAGTGGAATGGACGAATATATGCCTATTGTAGAACTACTACGAGATATTGCGCAGAAAACACCTCCACACATTACTTTGAATTTGCGAGAATTAAAATTTTTAAATAGTGCGGGTATTAACGTTTTATCAAAATTCACAATTGAAGTTCGGAAAAATAAAGCGATCGCCATGACTGTACAGGGGGCAAAAAATGTCCCTTGGCAAGGAAAATCTTTAAAAAATCTACAACGCTTAATGCCTGCATTAGAATTAGAATGGGAATAATTGGGGAAAAATAATGAAGAAATATTAAATTACCTTGACATTCGAGAATGCGATCGCATTGCTGAACTGCATTGTTGAACTACTCATGAAATCTTTTAAAACAAAACGAAAAACACAGCAAGTATCTGTAGTCGGTATGGGTGGCATTAAATTTATTCGTCATGGGCTTGAATCTTTTCATTGGCAAGATTTTTATCATCTCTTGTTTACCATGTCTTGGGCTAAACTTTTCGGTGCGATTAGTTTAGCTTATATTGTTCTCAATATTTTCTTTGCCTGTGCTTATGCGATCGGGGGTGACTGCATTGCAAATGCTCAACCGGGATACTTTCCTGATGCTTTTTTCTTCAGTGTTCAAACTATGGCCACTATTGGTTATGGTGCGATGTATCCTACAACACCCTACAGTAATTTTTTAGTCTTTGTAGAGGTCTTTGTTGGCTTACTGGGAGTAGCAATGGCAACAGGGTTAATGTTTGCTCGTTTCTCCGTCCCCAGCGCTCGCGTTTTATTCAGTAAAGTTGCCGTGATTTGCCCTTATAATCAGATCCCAACTTTGATATTTCGCACGGCTAATCAACGCAATAATTTAATTCTTGAATCTCAAATTACTGTTACCATTTTAATGCCAGAAATTACGCCAGAAGGACACAATATTCGCCGCTTACACGATCTGAAATTAGTGCGCTCAAATACGCCTATTTTTTCTTTAAGTTGGATGGTGATGCACCCCATTGATGAAAAAAGTCCTTTGTACGGTTTAACCTCTGAAGACCTTGCGGAATTAGAGGCATCTATTATTGTCACCCTAACAGGATTAGATGAAACCGTCAGTCAAACTATCCATTCTCGTTATATGTATATGAATCATGACATTCTTTGGAATATGCGCTTTGTGGATGTGATAGAAACTCTACCCAATGGCGATCGCAAAATTAATTATAGTGCATTTCACGATGTTGTAGACTATTCTTAAAAGAGTGGCTGGATAATTGGCGAACTCATGCAAACATCTTTCAAACGAATTCTGATCGGGGGTATCTTTTTTAGTATTACGATTATTTTTGGTATCATCGGTTACGTTTCTTTGGGTTGGACAATTCTTGAGTCACTTTATATGGTGATTATTACCATTTTTGGTGTGGGATATGGTGAAGTTAGACCGCTAGTATCGCCAACCGAAAGAATTTTTACAATTTTAGTGATTATTGCCGGAACATCTTCAGCCGTTTATATTGTAGGAAGTTTTTTGCAAATGTTAACAGAAGGAGAAATTAATCGCGCTTTCGATCGCCAGCGCCAAAATGATAGTATTGAAAAGCTAGAAAACCATGTTATTATCTGTGGGTTTGGTCGTATCGGACAAATTCTCGCCAAACGCATGAGAGACGAGAAAATTCCTTTTGTTCTCATCGATAGTAACCCCGATCGCATCACCAAAGCAGAAGCGAGAGAATACTTGGTTTTAAATGGTGATGCAACCGATGAAAAAATATTATATGAAGCAGGAATTCATCGTGCTAGGATATTAGCAACCGTTGTTAAAGAAGATGCTCTGAATGTTTTTATTACGTTAACTGCCCGAGAACTCAATCCCAACTTAACCATTTTGGCACGAGGAGAATTACCCAGTACAGAGAAAAAATTACGCCTTGCAGGAGCAAATCATATTGTTTTACCAGCAGCCATTAGTGCAACAAGAATGTCGAATTTAATTACTCGTCCCATTGCTTTGGATTTCTTGGAACAGAAGCGAGAACTCTCTCAACTTGATGAATTACTCGCTGAATTAGATGTAGAAATTAGCGAGCTAAATATTCCCGAAAATTCTCCATTAATTGGTATAACTTTGAGCAAATTAGAAATCAAAGGAAACGGGAGTTTTGTTATTATTGCCGTGCGAAAGTTGGGAGGAAGAACGTTACAAAATCCCCACTATAGTTTGATTTTAGAAGCAGGAGATACGATTATCTTATTAGGTCATCAGGGAGATATTCCCAAATTTTCCCGTCATTACGAACAAAAAGGAAAAATGCGCTATCGCGGTGCTAAAATATAAATGTAATTTACTCTCTTTTCAAGGTCAGTGTTACTATTCTAGCAATAAAGTTTTAAATTTTATGCCTATTATTACTGTCGAAAATCTTAGTAAAACTTACCCTGTTGCCATTAAAGAACCTGGAATAAAAGGGACGATCGCACATTTCTTTAATCGGACTTATCGGCAGATCAAAGCAGTCCAAAATATTTCTTTTAGTATTGAACCAGGAGAGATTGTCGGTTTTTTGGGTCCCAATGGGGCAGGGAAAACAACAACATTAAAAATGCTCTCTGGCTTAATTCATCCCTCTAGTGGAAACGTGAATATTGCTGGATATTTACCTTTTCGCCGCCAACCTCAATTCTTGACAAAAATGAGTTTGGTAATGGGACAAAAACAGCAACTTTTGTGGGATTTACCTGCTCTTGATTCTCTCCGCATTAATGCCGCAGTTTATCGCATTTCCGAATCTGAATTTAAACAGCGTTTAGGAGAACTGGAAAGCCTTCTTTCTCTGCAAGGAAAGTTAACTCAACCCGTGCGAAAACTATCTCTTGGGGAAAGGATGAAAGCTGAACTTTTAGCGGCTCTTTTGCATCATCCTCAAGTCTTATTTTTAGACGAACCAACATTAGGATTAGATGTGAATGCTCAAGCTGCGGTGCGGGAGTTTTTGCGGGAATATAATCAACGTTATGATGCGACAATTCTCCTCACCAGTCACTATATGGCTGATATTACGGCTCTATGTCGGCGGGTGATGTTAATTTATGAAGGCGAATTGATTTATGATGGCAGTTTGGAGGAATTATTAGAACGTTTTGCTCCTTGTCGAGAAGTCAAGGTGGAATTAGCTAATATTATTCCTGAAGATAAACTTGCGGTTTATGGTGATATTAAGGCGATCGCCGGAAGAGAGGTAAGATTTCTGGTTCCTCGAGAGGATTTAACCAAAACGGTAGCGCAAATTTTGGCACAGTTACCCATCCTCGATCTCAGTATTACCGATCCCCCCATTGAAGAAACGATCGGGCGTTTATTTGCAACGGGAGTAACGCAATGAAGTGGTTTTGGAAACGATTGATAACTCTGCTTTCTGTTTATTACGCGCACATGGTGGAATATCGCGCAGAATTGTTTTTTTGGATGCTTTCCGGTTCGTTTCCGATTATTTTAATGGGAGTTTGGATGGAAGCGTCTCAAGGGGGACAATTTGGGTTAAATGCGGTTGATTTTGCCCGTTACTTTATTGCTGTATTTATGGTACGGCAATTTACAATTGTTTGGGTGGTGTGGGAGTTTGAAAAAGAGGTGGTGCAAGGAAAATTATCTTTTCGTTTATTACAACCGATGGATCCCGCTTGGCACCATGTCGCGCAACATATTTCCGAACGTTTTGCGCGCTTTCCTTTTGTGGTTGTTTTGTTAGTCTTATTTTTTCTCTTGTACCCTCAATCTTTTTGGGTTCCCGATGGAAAACAGATGCTATTGGGGGCGATCGCGACAGTAATTGCATTTTCTCTCCGTTTTCTCTTGCAATATACCTCAGCAATGCTCTCTTTTTGGACAGAACGTGCCAGCGCGATCGAGCAATTTCTCTTTCTTTTCTATCTCTTCTTTGCGGGTTATATTGCACCTCTCGATGTTTTTCCCCCTTTGGTTAAGGCGATCGCGCAATGGACTCCATTTCCTTACTTACTCTATTTTCCGGCGGCTATTTTTGTGGGCTTTCCTGTTGATATCTCACGGGGTTTTATGGTAATGCTGGGTTGGGGAATTATTTTATTTTCTCTCAATCGTTGGTTATGGAGACGAGGATTAAAACAATATTCAGGAATGGGGGCTTGAATAATTATCTCATTATCTTGAATGATCTTGAATGATCTTGTTAGTTTTAGGATGCAAGTATTACATTTTTTTATTGCATTTTTTAGGGCGCAATCATTGCGCCCTTACGGTTAACTCGCAGTTGCAGGATCACTGCGTCTGGGATTGTTTAAGGAAAGGTTGTGAGCCTTTTTTTCTTCTTCCAAAGGAATAAATTCAATGCGATTTAGTAAAGTTGTTACAAATGCGAACAATAAAAAAGGTAAGGAAATAACTAAAATAATTCCTACCGTTAGAAAGGCATAGGCTTGGCGAGTGCTGCTCCATAATGCTACAGTCGCAGCAAGACTAATGAAAATCACAATTAACCAAACGATAATTTGCCCATATATATCACCAAAGCTCAAGCTACAATTCAAACGATATTTAGGAAGCTCATTGTCTAGGTTGATTCTTTCCATCTTGACTCCTTATAAGGTGTGATTAGGTAATGTGATAATTGTAAAAACGCCTTTATTTTCTTAAAGGCGCTTTTTATGATTTTTTGAAGAGACTTACTGTAATGATTCTACATTATGTCTTTCTTTTAGTCAATCAGAACCCGATCGCCGATAAAATAAAATATTGCTAAGTAAGACAAAGCGATCGCGATTAGGGAAAAGGGATAGGATGCCGCTTGGCATTGTCAAGAGACAATTTCGTAATAAAAATTAATATTGGCGCGACAACTCAAGAACTAACAACTCATCAATTATTGTTCGACTATTGTTCGACAATACACCATTCATGTAGTTCGTATTGAACGCAATTATTTTGAATGAGAGGATCTCCTGCGACAATTTGCCGAGCTTTTTCCAGAGAATCTGCTTTAAATAAAAGCATTCCTCCCCCATACTCTTTCCAATATCCCGTTTTCGCCTGATGTCCCTTAGCAATTAAGTCGCGGACATAGTGACGATGGGCGGGGACATACAGATCGAACATTGCTTTGTCAACAATTCCTTTTTCAATCTTTACAAACCAAGGCATTTTTATCGCTAACTCTGTATAAAACGGCAAGCACTGGAAAATTGACTGAGAATTTTTATGTGCTAGTTATCAATCTACAGGATAATTAGATGCTGAACAGCTTAGGAGACTTGCAATAGAGCAATCCCTTAAAAAACAGACAATACTTAACCTATTTTGTCAAGTATTGTCCATAAAAATTAACTTGTAAAAGCACTTAAACTTAAACAGAAACTAACTCCTTCTCGGCTGCGGGACGCTTGCTATTGCGAACAGCCTCGATCGCCTCCGCATAGTCAGGAGCCTTGAAAACCGCAGAACCAGCCACGATCGCATTGGCACCCGCCTCTAAAACCTGCCAAGTATTGTGACCCTTCAAACCGCCATCGACTTCAATCCAAGGATCCAGACCGCGATCGTCGCACATCTGACGCAACTTGCGAACCTTGGTTGTAATTTGAGGAATGAAACTTTGACCGCCAAAACCAGGATTAACACTCATCAACAAAACCAGATCGCAAACATCCAGCACGTATTCAATCAACTCTAACGGCGTAGAGGGATTTAACACAACCCCCGCTTGCTTGCCCAACTCTTGAATCTGAGTTAAAGTGCGGTGAAGATGGGGAGAGGCGTTATGTTCCGCGTGAACCGAGATAATATCAGCACCCGCTTGCGCGAATCCTTCTACATATCTTTCCGGTTCGACAATCATTAAATGTACATCTAAAGGCTTTTTCGTAATCGGGCGAATCGCTTCAACGATTAACGGTCCAATGGTAATATTGGGGACGAAACGACCGTCCATGACATCGACATGGATCCAGTCTGCACCTGCCTTATCAACGGCGGCAATTTCTTCTCCCAAACGGCTAAAATCCGCAGAGAGAATCGAGGGGGCGACAACGATGGGCTTATTACTCATGAAGGGCGTTCTCCTAATATTTTTTAAGAATTGTAATATTAAGAACAATTTAACATTATTTTCACAATTTTTTGCTTTTCAACTCAAAAAACATAACCGATTAGAATAAAGAGAATTAAGTTATCGAAACCGTGGGAATGAGCAAAAAATTAGCGTGGTTGTTGGGCGGATTGTCGGTTCTGGTGGCGATCGCCCCGATCCAAGCCTCAGAAGATACTATCAGCGATCGCGGGGTAAATGTTCGTCCCTTGCACGAAGCCCCCTACAATCTGATCGGGCGTAAAATTGGCCTCGGGCAAGTTGAAGTAGGTAGACCGGGAAAATTTGGTTTGGATAAAGCAGCCTCGAATCATCGATCGCTATCTCTCGCGGGAGTTTTTCATCGCGATCGCCAAGCAGCAGCCGATACCAATGTTGATGGTCATGCGGCAATGGTAGCAATGGTTATGGTTTCCGGCGATAAGCGAGTACCAGGAGTGGCACCAGGGGCGCGTCTGTACTCCTCTGCTGTAGGCTCCCTACGAGACGCAGGACAGCCGGAAGAATGCCTCGCTTCTCAGCACGTTGCCTTACAGAATACCGGAGACGTGCGGGCGATTAATTTTAGTTTTGGCGAACCTTTGCGACGAGATCCCCGCCCCAACCCTGTTTTAGATGGTAATGCCCTCCTAACCCGATGCGTGGATTGGTCGGCTCGAGTTCACAATGTCCTCTATGTTATCGCTGGAAATCAAGGCGGTGGCGGCATTCCCATTCCAACGGATAATTACAACGGGGTGAATATCGCAGCTTCTACCGTGAGAGAGGGCGTTTTTAATAAAGTCGATTTTTCTAACTTAAGTTCTCTGCCAGAAGGCATCGGACGCAGCTTAATTCTCCGCGAAATCAATACCGGAGGGCGGCGATCGATTAACCTAGTTGCACCTGGAAGCCATGTGGCCGTCCGAGACTTGGAGGGGGACGTGGAAGAAGTGCGCGGAACCAGTTTTGCTGCCCCTCACGTTGCTGGTGCCGTGGGAGTCTTGCAGGAATTCGGCGATCGCCAGCTTGCCAAGGCTGCCCCCAATTGGAGTTTAGATTCTCGCCGCAGTGAAGTGATGAAAGCAGTCTTGCTCAATTCTGCCGATAAAGTCCAAGATGCAGCCTTGGGGGTCGATCGCACCCTCTTCGATAAAGATAATAAAACTTGGCTGGATGGTGATGCCTATCAAAATCCGGAAATTCCTTTAGATATTCAAACCGGAACCGGACATTTGAATGTTTATCGTGCTTACCAACAGTTTAGCGGCGGACAAAATTCTCCCGATACTCCCGTACTTCCTCGCGGTTGGGACTATAACCGCGTTGAAGTTGGCAACTATCAAGACTATGCGATCGCCTCTCCCCTACAAGGCGGGAATTTTGCCTCTGTCACCCTAACTTGGCATCGTCAGGTGGAATTAAATGATGACAATGGCAACAATTTATTTGATGTGGGGGAAAACTTTCGGGATCTGGGTTTAAACAATCTCGATGTTTATCTCATGCCCGCCGAGAGTAACAATACTGCCACTGCGGTCTGTTCTTCAATCTCCAAAGTAGACAGCAGCGAACATATTTTCTGTCCCGTCCCCACCACCGGACGTTATAAAATTCGCGTTGTTCATCGTCAGCAAGTAAACGATCCCCTACAGGCTTACGGGTTAGCTTGGTGGACAATTCCTGCCCAATAATCGAGATTTAAGTTACACTGAAATTGTAACAATCCTTAACATTTATCGAAAAGCCATGACAGCCAACGTTGAAATTTACACTTGGAGTACCTGCCCTTTTTGTATTCGTGCCAAAGCATTATTACAACAGAAGGCGGTAGAATTCACAGAATACTGTATTGATGGCGATAATGCGGCTCGAAAGAAAATGACAGAACGCGCCAACGGGAAACGATCGCTACCACAAATCTTTATCGACGATCGCCATATTGGGGGTTGCGATGACCTTTACGATCTTGACAGACAAGGAAAATTAGATCCACTTCTGCAAGGTCAAGTGGCTTAAGCACTCTTTTAATCAAGATAAATACCTGTCCCTCAGATAGGTATTTTTTGTTTTTTGTGATAAATCAGAAAAAATTAGACGAAAGGAATTAATCTTTTAATTCAGACTAACTTGCAATCGTCCTCGAACAACTGCCCTTAATAAGCGATCGATCGCCCGTCTATCTTGTTCCTCAAGGGTTTCATCTAAAACAGCCGCCATTAAACCATAGCGATCGCCCAAAGTTAGAACTCCAGTATCGGCAGCAGAGGCCAAAATTTCCGCGATCGCCCCAGGAAGTAGTTGCATTTGCATCTTATTCATATCAATAGTTTCGACCTCTTGAATTCCCCCTTATGAGTATCCCTTTATTTTCCCCAAGCGGGAGTGATATATCCAGCTACTCTAATGTAAGCCTCATCAGTTCCGGAGATGAGAACAATTACACAAAAGCAGCGATCTCTATTGGTTTTTTATGTGATTAAGGCACGCAGGAATGGCGATCGCAGTCTTCAAAAACGCCGATCTCGATTACAAAATTTGGTGATGAATATCATCCGGTTGGCAACAACCAAACCTTGACTAGGCTTGGGTTAAAGCATTACGGGCGATCGTTTCTCGTCGCCAATCTAACCATTGTTGTAGAATAATGGCGGCAGCTTTGCGATCGATTGTGGCTTTATTACGAGATGGTGAAATATTTTGTGCTTTCATTTGTTCTTCCGCTTCCACCGAAGTCAAACGTTCATCCATATATTCCACTGGAAGAGATAAAGCCTCTCCTATACGTTTCCCATATTTTTGTACCTGTCGCGCTTGAAAACCGATCGCGCCACTCATCGAATAGGGCATCCCCACCACCAATAATTGCACTTGACGCTCTTCCACCAGCGTCTTAAACTGCTCCACATCTTTCACAAAAGAACTGCGAATTACTGTAGTTAAACCCGTGGCAATTAATCCTAACCCATCGCAACCCGCCACGCCAATTCGCTTTCTGCCCACATCTAAACCTAAAACTGATAGTTTCTCCATTCCTAAACCCGCTATGTTTCTTTAAAATACTATCATTCTGGAGAGGGGTTTGGAGAGGGGTTTGGAGAGGGGTTTGGAGAGGGGTTTGGAGACCAAACCCCTACTGTGAGATCGCGCCATCGGGCATAGTTGTTTTTGAGAGAATCGCCTGTTGCCAATTCACATCCTGCGATCGCGCTCCTCGCAAATTAGCTCCACTTAAATTAGTTTCTTGTAAATCTACTGTTTGCAAATTTGCACCCCATAAATAAGCATTTCGCAAACTGGCTTTATGTAAATTTGCCTCAGTTAAATTAGCTTTATTCAAATTCGCACCCGTTAGATCGGCTTCAGTTAAATTAGCTTCAGTTAAATTAGCTTTACTGAGATTCACCTCGCACAAATCCGATCGCAATAAATTGGCTTGCTCTAAATTAGCAGCCTGAAAATTAGCACGAGACATAAATGCCATGCGAATTTGAGCATTATTAAGATTTGCGACGCTTAAATTAGCACCGCTTAAATTAGCACCGCTCAATTTGGCTGCACTCAGATCGACTCCATCTAGATCGACTCCCTGAAGATCGACCCCATTCAAATAGGCTTCGCTAAGTGTAATACCATTCAATGTAGCCCCGCGCAAATTAGCCCCACTTAATCTTGCTCCAGATAAATTTGCCCAGCTAAAATTCACATTTTTTAAATTAGCTGACCGAAAATTAATACCTTGCAAATTTGCGCCGCATAAATTCACTCCTTCTAAATTAGCGAGCCGTAAATTAACGTGTTTGAGAATTGCACCGCTTAATTTTGCGCCTTTAAGAATGGATTTAACCAATTCTGAACCTGCTAAATTAGCTTTAGTTAAATCCGCATCTGTTAGACTCGATTCTCGAATTTTTGCAAAGCTCAAATCCGCACGAAAAAGAAAAGCTCTCGTTAAGTTTGCACCTTTGAGATTCGCGCGACTGAGGTTAACTGCGCCTAAATAAGCATCCGTTAAATCAATATCAGGAAGTTGCGCTTTTTCTAAATTAACTCCCATGAGATTAACCCTAGAAAAATCCCGTTCTCCTGCGGCGTAGCGATCGAGTAATTCCTGTCTATCCATTTTCCTCTCCTCGTCTCTAATTTCTTAAATTGTTTCTCTAAATTGCCCCGATCTCTAGTATCACTGATGGGAGGATATCTTTGTGTTAATTTTCTTGAATATTGCTAATAGCTTACTTTTTAGGAGTGAGCGATCGCTTTCATTAAAGACCATAATGCGAGAATTCCGTAAGTAATAATACTAATCCCCGAAAAGCGATTCAACCAGCGCAAATCCCCAAGACGGAAGGTGCTTTGCAGGCGATCGATACCAAAACTGAGGCACAACCACCAAGCAGCAGAGCCAGTAAAAACACCGAGAACCAAGAGTAATGCCTCTTGATAATTTCCTCCAGTATTCACCAGTCCCAACCCCGCAAAAATCCCGATAAAAGAAAGAATGGTGAGGGGATTGGTTAAAGTTAGGAAGAAAGTCGAAAAATAAGCGCTAGAAAAATTAGATCGCGTTTCTGTAATTGTTTCTTGCTTGGGTTTAGCGCAAAAAGTTGTCACCCCTAGATATAGCAAAAATAATCCCCCGATCGCTTGAAACCAAAAGAGGCGATCGACTAAAAAATTAGAGACAATCGTTAAACCAAATCCGGCGATACAGCCATAAACTCCATCGGCTGTTGCCGCACCGAGTCCAGAAATTAAGCCTATTAATCTACCATAGGTTAAGGTACGATGAATACACAAAACCCCGATCGCGCCAACAGGAGCCGCAACAGCTAATCCAAGAGAAAAGCCTTTTAAGAAAAGAGAAATATCCATAAGTTTTGTAAAACTAAAGATAAAACATTCTAATATTTAATTTACAAACAAAAATTGTTAAATTAAAGAATAAATTTAATTGATTTTGCGTTTTTATGGTAGAAAATTAAGGAAAAATACTCTTAAAACCTTAAATTTGCAAAATGCAGTTAGACGAGACAGACTGGCAAATCTTACAAACGTTGCAGCAGGAAGGCAGACTCTCTTTTTCAGAGTTGGGACGTAGGGTGGGACTCTCTTCTCCTGCTGCAACAGAACGAGTGCGAAAATTAGAGGATGCAGGTATTATTACAGGGTATTGCGCCCAGGTGAATGCAGAAGTGTTGGGATTGCCCTTAAAAGCCTTTATTCAACTAACAACAACCCCCGATCGCTATCCTCCCGCGATCGCAACAATGGAAGCATTACCAGAAATTTTGCGGAGTTATCACGTCACGGGAGACTCTTCTTTTGTTATTGAAGCGATCGCCTCCTCAATGTCTCATCTTGAAGCAATTATCAATAAATTAAGTCAATATGGACAAACCAGCACTTCGATTGTACTCTCTAACCCAGTTTTTAAGAATAGGATTGAACCTTCCCATTAACTACTCCAATTTAAAAAGAGGATTTAAGTATTATGAAAACCCCTCGCTTGCGAAAAAAAACACTTATTTCCTTTTTAAATTGGCAAGAAATTATCACTTGGGGGCAAAATCATTACCGCGATCGCGCTTTTAAGCAAAATGAACCTATTCCTATTCGTGCGGGTTTATTATATTTGGTACAATGTGGTGCAGTCTCTTTAACTGGCAATATCCGAGCCAATATATTGTCTCAAAAAAACAATCCAGAAGAAGCAAAAGAAACCTTTTTAGGTTTAATGGGGACAGGTTATCCATTTGAAATTACCAAAAATCCTCACTTTACCTTCAAAGCATCGGCTCAGGTCGATTCTACCGTAGTTCTTTGGATGTATTGGCACGATCTAGACAACTGGCCAAATTTTCGTTTGGAAGTCTTAGATTTCTTTCGCGATCGACACCAACGACAACTTTTATGGTTAACTGTTTTGGGTCAGCAACGGACAATCGATCGCCTTTGGGGGTTTTTAACGCTTCTGATTGAGGAATATGGTAACGCAGTAGATAAACGAATTTGTTTTCCCTATCCTTTAACTCACTTGCAAATTAGTAGCGCGATCGGTTCAACGCGAGTGACGGTGACTCGTCTCATGGGAAAATTGCGTCAACAAGGTTTAATTTCTGTTGAAACAGATAGTACGATTTGTTTGCTCGATCGCATTCCTTCCCATTATGATTTCCTTTAAGACTAAAACTCCTTGGCGATCGCCAGCTAGAAAAAACCAGATAGTAAGTGAAAGTGACTGAAAGTAATCAGATTGATTTAGACATGACTCAAACTTTTCTCCTAAAACCAACATCCCCCGATCGCAGTGTTGTCCATTATGGCATTACTTGGCAACAGTTTAAGCTCATTCAAGCCGGCTTTGCCGAGTCGCGAAATATTCGGCTTTCCTATTACGATAATACCATTGAAATTCTCATGCCAGGACGCGAACACGAATTTTTTAGTCGGTTGATTGGTTTTCTCATCGGGTTATTTTGCCTCGAAAAAAATATTGAATTTGAACCCCTTGGATCTACCACCCAAGAACGAGAAAATGAAGTTTCCCTCGAACCCGATGAATCTTACTGTTTTGGAGAATCTAAACCCCGTCCCGATCTGGCCATTGAAGTGATTTTTAGCAGTGGAAGTGCGAACAAATTAAAACGCTATCAGGTGTTGGGAATACCGGAAGTTTGGTTTTGGGAAGATGGTATTTTTAGTCTTTATCATCTGCGCGATCGCGACTACGAAAAAATTGAGAGAAGCGAAATTTCTGAATTAGCAACTCTCAAGATAGAATTGCTTTCTCGCTGCGTACTCATCGCGCAAACTTCTCGCTTAGAAGCCGCAAATACTTTCCGCAATGCTCTATAAAAATAAAAAAAGTGAAGAGAAACATCATTAATTATTTTATATGACTCAAACTCCTCTCCTAAAACCAACATCCCCCGATCGCAGTATTGTCCATTATAGCATTACTTGGCAACAGTTTAAGCTCATTCAAGCCGGCTTTGCCGAGTCGCGAAATATTCGGCTTTCTTATTACGATAATACCATTGAAATTCTCATGCCAGGACGCGATCGCGAATTTTTTAAAACCATCATTGGGATGTTACTCGAACTATTTTGCCTCGAAAAAAATATTGAATTTGAACCCCTTGGATCTACTACCCAAGAACGAGAAAATGAAGTTTCCCTCGAACCCGATGAATCTTACTGTTTTGGGGAATCTAAACCCCGTCCCGATCTGGCCATTGAAGTAATTTTTAGCAGTGGAAGTGCGAACAAATTAAAACGCTATCAGGTATTGGGAATACCGGAAGTTTGGTTTTGGGAAGATGGTGTTTTTAGTCTTTATCATCTGCGCGATCGCGACTACGAAAAGATTGAGAGAAGCGAAATTTCTGAATTAGCAACCCTTGAGATAGAATTGCTTTCTCGCTGCGTACTCATCGCGCAAACTTCTCGCTTAGAAGCCGCAAATACTTTCCGCAATGCTCTCGAAAACAATTCTAATTAGTAACTTGAAATGACTCAATTAGCTTATGGTTTTGGGTCGAGAATAATAGCCGATCGCAATTAGTTTAATCCATCCAAAATTTGGGTAAGTTTTTGCTGAAATTCTGCATATTTTTCCCAACTGACAAAGGCACTATAAATACATTGGTTGTCGCGATCGCCTAAAAAAATGTGCTGCAATTGATTGAGGGGATTTTTCCAAGTTCTCAAAGTGATTCCTTCTGGCAAATGAGCCACGATCTGGGATCGAGGAAAGTCTCGTGGATGGGCATCAAATACTCCTCCAGTAAACCTTAATTCTCGAATTAATTCTGTTTTAAAGGTCGATTTGGGAGGAAAAGTAATGATTGGATTTGACCAAAATGTTTGAATGAGAGAGATTAAACGGGGATGATTTTTGAGTTTGGGATGAGAGACGGGAATGGTAATAAACTGAATGCGATCGCATTGTGTTGCTCCAATAATAACTGTACCATCGCTTCCTCCGTCAATATCTCCTGCGATCGCAAGGGTGGGAATTTCTGCTGCAATTTCTTCAACCATTTCTCGCCGATTTGTGCTTAAATCTTTAGCAATACCCAGCCCTATTAAAGAAACATCTAACAAGTACCCTAAATCAGAGCCACCAATGGGAGAAGCAACTAAAACTAAGGAATGAACCCGCGATCGCCATTCGGGATGACGGTGCAGCAATTCTACCCAAATTAACCCCCCCATAGAGTGACCAATAATGCGCCAAGGAGTATTAGGATATTTTTGTAAAGTGGCGATCGCAATATCTTCAACTTTTTTAATGAGGGGTTCAATGCTCCACCAAGTTTTTAACCACCCCAAATTCGGTGCTATAATCCCTTCTGAAGGTGCAAGAGATTGAACTAAAGATTGAATGGGTTGATTTGTATCTGCCCAGCCATGTTGAGCAAATAAAATAAATAATGGGTGATTGTTACTCATTCTCTATTCCCCATTGATAATTGATAACTAACTGATAACTCAATTTAGCTCCAATCTTGTTTTTCTTCGCCATCGGGAGTGCGTCGATAGATATTTCCTTGACTATGAATCTCTCGCGATAAAGCAAATAACTCTTCTTCGGTTAAGCCCCAATCTTGTAGAATGCGATCGAGTTCCTGTTGTAGTGGTCTTGCACCTGGAAAGTTATGATAGCGAATGCGAAGACGTGCCAATTCAACGATATTATAATCGTTGCGTTCTTTTTTGATTTTTTCAACCACGAACATATCTAATTTTTCTCGAGGATGTCTTTGCTCCAAATTCGTCATGGCGATCGGCAAGAATATATTAATATTTAGGTTCATATCTTCCTAAATATAGCCGATCGCCAGATTTATTGAGACACCCAAGTGGCGATCGCGCGATCGTAAGCCTGTTTTTCCTCAGTATTGGCTTTACTGAGACAATCTGCATGAATGCACTTTAAACCCTCAATATAGTCGAGATCGCCAGCATAAAGCGGATTGCGACGAATTGATGCAATTAGCATCAATTGAGTGAGAAGAGGGAGCTTTTGGAATGTGTCGAAACGGTACTGCACGGGAAACATAGTTACAAGAAGAGCTAGTATTTGAGTCGAGTAATATCAATCTACTAATCTTGCTTCTGAATTTCCGGACAAAAAGACAACAAAAATAATTCGTTTTTTCCTTTTAAAAACGAATTATTCTTAGCTTTTATGGTGACAGTTTATTAATTGTCACCATAGAAAATTTTAACTAATCTCTAACACTTTTAAAGAAATCAATTGTATCTTTTAAAGCAATAACAAAGCGATCGATTTCGTCGCGGGTATTGTAAAAATATAAACTCGATCGCGCACTTCCCGTCACCCCTAAAATACGATGTAAGGGTTGGGTACAATGGTGTCCAGAACGAATTGCAACCCCTTCATGGTCTAATAGGGTAGAAAGGTCGCTGGCGTTTAATCCTGCTACATTAAATGCCGCTAATGCAGCCCTACCTTTACCCTCGCGATCGGGCTTTGGACCATAGGTTCGTAAATTGGGAACTTCTGCCAGTTTTTTAAACAAATATCCCGTTAATTCTTCTTCGTAAGCGTGGATATTGTCCATACCAATACCTGAAAGATAATCCACTGCTGCACCCAAGGCGATCGCCTCTCCAATGGCGGGGGTTCCTGCTTCAAATTTATGGGGTAATTCGGCACAAGTAAAGCGATCTAAAAATACATCTTGAATCATCTCTCCTCCTCCTAAAAAAGGCGGCATTGATTTCAATAAATCTAGTTTTCCATAGAGAAAACCGATTCCTGTCGGGGCGCACATTTTATGTCCAGAAGCTACCAACCAATCGCAGTCCATTGCTTGCACATTAATGGGTAAATGTGGTATACTTTGGCAAGCGTCGATGAGAACTTTTGCCTCGTATTGATGGGCGAGTTTGATGATTTCTTCTACAGGGTTAATACAGCCTAAAGTATTAGAAACATGAACGACTGAGACTAATTTTGTTCGTTCGGAAAGCAAGGTTTTATATTGTTCGAGATCGAATTCTTCTGTTTCTGTGAGTTGAACGTGCTTGAGAATTGCCCCTGTTTTCTGTGCTACAATTTGCCAGGGAATTAAATTACTGTGATGTTCCATGACAGAAACAATAATTTCATCCCCTGGTTTTAACGTATTTAAACCCCAACTATAGGCCACTAAATTAGTCGCTTCTGTGGCATTGCGCGTATAAACAATTTCATTGCGCGATCGCGCTTTTATAAAGCCAGCAACCTTATCTCGCGCCCCTTCATAAGCATCGGTAGCTTCTGCACTTAATGCGTGGGCTCCTCGATGAACATTAGCATTAATTTGCTCATAATAATCCCGCAAAACATTCAAAACCGCGTGGGGTTTTTGGGAGGTTGCAGCACTATCAAAATAAATTAAGCGCTTTTCATGGACATCTCGCGATAGAATAGGGAAGTCAACACGAAAGCGATCGCCGAGGGTTTTTTCTTGCAGTAGAGTCATGGGATTTAAAGAACAAATAGAGACTTAAAATGTACTTTTAAAATGTGCTTTTAAAATGTTCGACAAGCGATACATTGAGCAAGATTTTTTTGCAGTGAAGGAATGGGAATGCGATCGAGAACTTCTGCGGCAAAAGCATCTAAGAGTAAATTCCTCGCATTATCAAGATTAATGCCGCGACTTTGCAAGTAAAAGAGTTCATCTGTGTCAATTTGACTGACGGTGGCACCGTGGGTACATTTAACATTATCTGCTGTAATTTGTAGTTGCGGTTTAGTATCTACCCGTGCTTTTGGAGACAGCAGTAAATTGCGATTTAATTGGGCAGCACTGGTTAATTGGGCATTTTGAGGAACGAAGACTTTACCATCAAAAATGACGTGGGCTTTATCGTCTGCAATACACTTATGTAGTTGATCCGTTGTGCCGTGGGGATGATTGAGAAAAATAGCGCTATGAGTGTCGGAAATTTGTTCCTTGGCGATCGCCGTCAAACCATTCAAAAAAGTTTCCGTTTGTTCCCCTTTCTGCCAAACTCCTAAGTTATGGCGAGACACTTTTCCCCCGCAAGAAATGGCATTGCAAGTGTAGTGACTATTGCGTTTTTGAGAGACTGCTGTTTTGCCAATGTGAAAGCCATCTCCCGATTCTCGCTGGTTGCGAGTATGATTGATGCGGGCGTTATCTTGCACGAAAACTTCCGTCATGGAGTTAGTGAAATAAGGGCGATCGCTGGGCATATCGGGACAGTTTTCCTGAATCACCCCATAATGTTCGATGACCTGTAAACTCGCCCCCGTTTCGGCGACAATTAAGCCTCTCGGTTGACAAAAAGTTGGTGTTGTTTCTGGGTTTGTGAGGAAGAGAATATGAATTGGGGTTTCAACAATAACATTGCGTTTAGCCCAGGCGATCGCCACATCAGGAAATCCTGCCGTATTGAGGGCGGTAAAAACTTCTTTTTCCCCATCTTGATGCACGATATATTTCATCGCATCGTAACTATCTTCCAGAGGAAGCTGAGTTAAATTGCCCGCAAATACCCCTTCCGGTAATGCAGAAGTATCGGACAATTCTGGCGCATAAATGCCATTAATAAAAACAATGCGACTGTGGGAGGCTTCTGGGAGAATAAACTGCGCGATCGCATTTTCATCTACTTTAACCGGTTGGGCTGGGGAAAACTCGATCGCCAATAATGCCGATAGATCCGTAAAGCGCCAATCTTCATCCCGTCGCGTCGGTAAATGCTGCCGAACTACATCATAAGCTGCTTTTTGGCGCAACTCTTGTAACCAGCCAGAAATCTCAGGATAAGTTCTAATCGTTTGTCCTTCGCTATGTCTTAAAAGTTTGCCCAAATACTCATTATGAGGGCGATCGCGATCGACTTGAAGCGAAGAACTTGTAGGAATTTCGACAACCATTACACTCCCACCTCCACTAATGCCTCGTTATCGAGAAAATCATAACCTTTCTCTTCTAATTCTAACGCCAATTCTTTCCCACCACTCATCAAAATTTTTCCCGTTTGCATGACGTGAATGTAGTCGGGTTCAATATAATTTAACAAACGCTGATAGTGGGTGATCATCACCGTTGCATTATCGGGGTTTGCCAATTGATTAACCCCATTCGCAACAATTTTCAGGGCATCAATATCTAAACCCGAATCGGTTTCATCTAAAATCGCCAGAGAGGGTTCGAGAAGCGCCATTTGTAAGATTTCGTTGCGTTTCTTTTCGCCACCCGAAAATCCCTCATTAACGCTTCTTTCTAAGAAGCTGGCATTCATTTTCACCACATCTAACTTTTCTGCAACTAAATCTTCAAAGTCAAAGGCATCTAATTCTTCTTGTCCTGAATGTTTGCGACGAGAATTATAAGCAACCCGCAGAAAATCTAAATTACTCACCCCTGGAATTTCGAGGGGATACTGGAAGGCGAGAAAAATGCCCTTTAAGGCACGTTCTTCCGGTTCAAGGTCTAAAATATTTTCTCCGTGGAAAATTATTTCCCCTGCGGTGATTTCATAGTCGGGATGACCTGCTAATATTTTCGCAAAAGTGCTTTTTCCCGAACCATTCCGTCCCATAATGGCATGGATTTCTCCGGCTTTCACTTCTAAATTAACCCCTTTGAGGATGGTTGTTCCCTCAACATTGGCGTTTAAATTGCGGACGGATAAAATAACTTTGCTGTTCTCTTTAATCATAGGTAATTAGGTTGGGAAAGGGAAAAGGGGAAAAATGCGATCGCATTGGGTGGGCAATACCCACCCGATCCGATTATCCCACAGTTCCTTCTAATTTCAGACTCAATAATTTGTCAGCCTCAGCCGCAAATTCCATCGGGAGTTGATTAAAAACATCTTTACAGAAGCCACTAATCAACATAGATATCGCATCTTCGGAACTAATTCCCCGTTGGGCAAAATAGAAGAGTTGATCTTCACCAATTTTAGAAGTAGAGGCTTCGTGTTCAACCTTGGCCGTGTTATTCTGCACCTGAATATAAGGGAAAGTATTCGCTTCAGCTTTATCCCCGATCAACATAGAATCGCATTGAGAGTAATTACGCGCCCCTTTTGCTTTTGCACCCATTTTCACTAAGCCGCGATAACTATTTTGGGAATCTCCGGCTGAGATACCTTTGGAGATAATACGACTGCGGGTATTTTTACCAATATGCACCATTTTCGTCCCCGTGTCCGCCTGTTGTTTATTATTAGTCAGGGCGATGGAATAAAATTCTCCGACAGAATTATCTCCCACTAAAACACAACTGGGATACTTCCAAGTAATAGCAGATCCGGTTTCCACTTGGGTCCAAGAAATCTTCGAGTTTACCCCCTTACACAAGCCCCGTTTGGTAACAAAATTGTAAATACCTCCCTTGCCATTTTCGTCTCCTGCAAACCAATTCTGCACCGTAGAGTATTTAATGTCAGCATTATCAAGGGCTACCAGTTCCACGATCGCCGCATGAAGTTGATTGCTATCGTACATCGGCGCGGTACAGCCTTCAAGATAGCTCACCGATGCCCCTTCTTCTGCGACGATTAAAGTGCGTTCAAATTGTCCCGTATCGCCGTTATTAATCCGAAAATAGGTAGATAATTCCATCGGACAAGTTACGCCTTTAGGAATATAGACAAAAGACCCATCGCTAAAAACAGCAGAATTGAGGGACGCGAAAAAGTTATCTCCCGATGGGACAACAGTACCGAGATATTTTTGCACCAAGTCGGGATGTTCTTGTAATGCCTCGGAAATAGAGCAAAATATAACACCATCTTCGGCCAATTTTTCTTTAAAGGTAGTGCCGATGGAAACACTATCAAAAATAGCATCAACGGCAACATTACCCAGTCGCTTTTGTTCCGAAAGGGGAATCCCTAATTTTTCAAAGGTTTCGAGGAGGGCTGGATCGACATCATCAAGGCTATTAAGTTTTTCTTTACTTTGCTTGGGAGCAGAGTAATAAATGATATTCTGATAGTCAATGGGATTATAGCCAACGTGCGCCCAGTTCGGTTCTTCCATCTCCAACCAGTGTCGATAGGCTTTGAGGCGAAATTCAAGCATGAATTCCGGTTCATTCTTTTTCGAGGAAATCAAGCGAATGACATCTTCACTCAATCCCCGAGGGATACTATCGGTTTCGATATCGGTGATGAAACCGTATTTATAGGGTTGGTTGACGAGGGTTTTAACCGTTGTGGCGCTCATTGATGTTGGGTTCTCCTAGATATGCTCCGCTTGGCAGTGAGTTAAACAATAATTTGGTTGTTTAACTGATTATAGGCTACATTAACAACAAAGCTGTTGTCAAAGTCTGACACAAAATTTTTTATCTTTATTCTGTAGTCGCGATCGCCTGAGAAAATCATGACCGTAAGCCAGCATATTTCCACAAAGGAAGAAATCCTACAATATCTCCTCAAACAAGGTCAAGCAACGGCGCAGGAATTAGCCGAAGCCCTCACCATTAGTCCTCAAGCGACGCGACGACATCTCAAGGACTTAGAAACGGCTGAGTTGATCGAGTATAAATCAGTACAGGTGGGAATGGGTCGTCCCCAGCACTACTATTCTCTCAGTCATCAGGGAAAAGAGCATTTTCCCCATCGTTACGGCGAGTTTACCGTGTCGTTTCTCGATACGCTGATAGAAACTGTAGGAGAGGAACAAGTTGGGGTAATATTTCGCAAGCAGTGGGAAAGAAAAGCAGAGGAATATCGCGATCGCCTTGGCAATAGGTCTTTAAAGGAACGAATTGATACTTTAGTGAAGATTCGGCAAGAGGAAGGCTATATGGCAGAGTTACATCCGGTAATTGCTGAAAATGAGAGGGGAAATAATAAGAAAGAAGAGTATATTTTTGCCGAACATAATTGCGCTATTTCTGATGTAGCCGAGTCTTTTCCCACGGTTTGCGACCATGAATTAGAAATGTTTGAGGCAATTCTACCCGATTGTACAGTGGAACGAACCCACTGGATTAATGATGGGGAACATCGCTGCGGCTATTTGGTGCGATCGCGGTAGGAATAAAAGAATGTCGAAACCCAGATATGACCAAGAGGACAATAAATCTCGCCATGCAGCAGTCGATCCCGATTGTTGTGAAGAAATGGCACAAAAATATAGTTGGCGTTTAGTTGATATCGAACCGCTCGCAGGTGATATTCTAAAAGTTGATTGTGTTTTTGAGGGTGAAACCGAGTTTCCAGATTGGTACAAAGAGCAAGAAAGGAGGAAAAATTAAAATGCGTAAATGGGTTGTTTTTCGAGCAGAGAAGCGTCAGCCGGGCTGGGAAAATCGCAAATTACAGCATACTCAGTCCCTAACTAAAATTTTAGCAGAACATCTTGATTCTTCGGATAGTGATATTCCCGAGCCAGGTTATCGTCCTCCAGAATTTGTTAGAGTCGAACAGCTTTCCGATTCTCAATATCCTGCCGCAAACACTCATTATCGTCAAGGAGATTGGGAGGTAGTACGAGTTGAGACTTATACTCCAGAAATCCCTTTAGGCGAGTTCGATATGGTAGTCATTTGTTATTGTCAATATGCTCCCATTAATGCAGACCTCAAACCGATGCCCGATCGCCGAGTTACTGTTGATTCATTTGCCGGAGATGAGATGGCTTATCAAGATTGGTTGAAATCTCAAGAAAAGACGGCGATCGAGGTCTAGCCTCATGCGATATAGTTATAAATTCTTCTGTGAAAATGAAAAAGAGGTGTTTCAATGATTTTGACAAATAAAAAAATAAGTTGTTTCTGTTTTTTGATAATCTTATTAACCTCTCTATTTCTGCAAACATCCCATTCTAACTCAGAAATTGTAGATCGGAAATTGCAAAATGATGAAATAGAAGTTTATACAGATCAGAAATATGGGATTGTTATTGTTTCTTTTTCTAGCAGATTTGATTTGATATATCACCCAACAAAAGCATTACCATTAAAGGATATAGCTCAACATTTCGATTATCGTTACGTTATGAACGGTTCTTTTTTTGAAGGCGATCGCTTAAATGCTAAACACGCCGGATGGCTTTCAATATTAGGAATGAATCATTCGCTTGTTAAAGAAGACCCTCAACTATCTCATGTTGTAAGATACGATCCAAGCTCAGAAGCGATCGAATTTTTACCCCTTGAAGAATTTAACCCTTTAATATCCGATAATTATATTGAATTTCAGACAGGTCCTCTTATTATAAGAAACAACAAACTCGCGGAAAAATATATCAAGGAATCAATTAATGGACTGGGGGATTATAAGCGTGCTTTATTGGCTTACACCAACGATCAACAAAAATATTTCATAATCACAAAAGAAGTCGTTTCCTTAGACGATTTAGGAGAATATCTGCTAACTTTACCTATTTTTTCAGGAAAGATATTCAATGCTATTAATCTTGATGGTGGTCCGTCTGTTGCTTTATATTCCAAGGACTACCCAGAATTGAATTATAATGAAGAAGATAGATTACCAATTTTATTGACTATAGATTAAAAAAACGGCAAACGCAATGCTTATTTTAATCGTTCGAGACTGCGATTGGTTGATTCTGTAGAAATTTTGTATCCGAGTTGATTTGAATTTGTTTATATTGGTACGGGTTGAGATTATTGTTAGAGAAGCGCGATCGCCAATCAGTTCAGCAAACTACTGTATTAATATAGAAACCAAGGAAACGAGGGAAAGCGGTCATGTTATTCTATGAAAGGCGATCGCCAGCAACAAAGAGCTATAAAGTCACTCTTTCCCCTATTTTTCCTTCTTTTTGAAAAGTGATTGACAAAATTGTTAAAAACGATTATAATTCATTGGCCAAAACGAAGATTTTAGCATCATAAAGCTAGACTTCCCTAGCAATGTAACCCAAAGGTGGTACAAATGAACACTGCTGTTTTAGATAGTTATTTAGGAGAATTTACATTTCAAAAAATTTCTAAAATTCAGAAACCTTATCCTGTTAGCTCTTTTAAACTCCAAAAATTCACGATAGTAATAGAACACTTAACAGTTCTAGTTGAACAACAGTGGGATAAACTTCCCGATCTTGAACGTGAAGCTCTTATTGCTATTGTTTATGATGCGATCGAGTCATCGGAGAAAGAGAAAAACATAATTTTAAATTTCTGGAGACGAATATCATTTGCTTGGATGTTAATCAATAGCGGAGAAGAATCTTTTGTTGCCTATCGTAATGCCGTGCAGCGTTTTATAAACAGTGTACTGGATAAAGTAGAGCGATCGCATCCCGAATACGAATTACAAGTTTCTCAAGCCTTACAAGAGGTTTTAGAAGATTCACAAAATAGTCTAGTAATGACACAAGATGAGTTTGAAGAATGGCTATCAAACCTATAAAATAATATTATCTCAAAAGTTCCAACGGTCTGTTGGAGTTTTGAAAAAACGTCATTATAAAGGTAAAAAATCTCAAGAATTTTTTACAAAATTTATCTCTCAAATTGTTAAATCTTTGCGAGATGATCCTTTTATTTTCGGATCTGAGTCTGAGAATGTACCCAAAAGCTCCAAGTTAAGCAGAGAATTAGAATTCCAGAAATATTCTTTTAAAATGCCTAATTTAGAGGGTGCATCTGGATAAGGAAGATTAATGTATCTTGTCGATCGTGAGAAATGTGAAATAGAATTAGTTTGGATATATACTCATGAAGAGTTTCCTAAACGTCCGAGTGATAAAGACTTAAAGCAAATTCTTGATGCAATTCAACAGGCCAGAGAAGATGAAGATGGCGATCGCATTGAATCTCAAGATAGTGAAAAGGAACAAGAGTAGGCTCTGATTTCAATTTCTCCTTGTTCTTCTCTTTCTTTTATGGCACTAATTTTAGAGATTGTTTACAAAATCAATATTAAATTGATCAATACAGAAAATCTTCTTCGATATCGGGTAATAAGAGAGATTTATTCTCAATGCAGAACCAAGGAAACGAGGGAAAGCAGTCATGTTATTCTGTGAAAGGCGATCGCCGCCCGTAATTTACCTCCTAGGTTGTAGCGAGAGAATCTGTAGACTGACCCCCTCTCGGGATAATCTAGAAAATCTGCGTTTATCAAGAGCGCAGAATATCAATCGGATAGATTTTCAATGACTCTTAATCTCATAACTTGGGCAAATTCCCCTCCCTTCATCAACTCCCCACCCCTTCCTTGGATTTCTCATCAGTTCTTAGCCACCGCCGAAGAAGCTGCTGATAGTAGCCTTGTCCTCGCGGGAGTGCTGCTGAGTTTGGTGCTGATCTATGCGGCCAGCAAAATCGGTGGCGAACTTTGCGCCCGCATTAACCTACCCCCCGTATTAGGCGAATTAGTCGGCGGAGTCGTCATTGGCGTATCTGCCTTGCATCTCCTCGTTTTTCCCGAAGGAGGTTCCCTGGCTGGGGACTCCCTTATTATCCAATTCCTACAACTAACGGACAACCTCTCCCCCGAAGACGCGGGTACAGTCTTTGCGACCCAAAGTGAAGTTATTTCCGTCCTTTCAGAAATTGGCGTGATCCTGCTTCTCTTTGAAATTGGCTTGGAGTCAGAACTGCAAGAACTGATCCGCGTTGGACCCCAAGCCGCGATCGTCGCCGTCGTCGGTGTCGTCGTCCCCTTTGTCGCTGGGACTACAGGCCTAATGTTCATCTTCGGCATTAGCGCTATTCCCGCCATTTTTGCTGGTGCCGCCCTCACCGCTACCAGTATCGGCATTACCGCCAAAGTCCTCGCGGAAATCGGACAACTGAGTTCCAAAGAAGGACAAATTATTATCGGTGCCGCCGTCCTCGATGATGTTTTGGGGATTATCGTCCTCGCTGTCGTCGCCAGCTTGGTAAAAACTGGAGAAATTCAAATTACCAATATTGTCTATCTCATCATCAGTGCGGGGGCATTTCTGGTGGGGGCAATTCTCATTGGTCGTCTCCTCAAGCCTTTCTACACGGCTTTAGTGGATAACTTGAACACTCGCGGGCAACTGTTGATTGTTTCCCTTATTTTTGCCTTTACTCTCTCCTATATTGCCGCCGCCATTCAACTGGAAGCTATTTTAGGAGCATTTGCGGCGGGATTGATCTTAGCCGAAACCGAAAAGCGCAAAGAACTCGAAGAACAAGTGATCCCTGTGGCCGATATTTTCGTCCCGATCTTCTTTGTCGTTGTTGGGGCGAGAACTGACCTCAGCGTGCTTAATCCTGCTATTCCAGCCAATCGAGAAGGATTAATTATTGCAGCCTTCCTGATCGTTGTTGCGATTCTGGGTAAAGTAGTGACAGGATTTACTGTTTTTGGCCAGCCTGATTTGAATAAATTAGCGATTGGCGTAGGCATGATCCCCCGAGGCGAAGTAGGATTAGTATTTGCTGGAGTGGGTGCCGCCAGTGGCGCATTATCATCAGCAACTGAGGCAGCTATCATTATGATGGTGATTACAACTACGTTTGTTGCACCGCCTTTGTTAAGGGTCGTCTTCAAAGAGCCGCAAGCCGTTTCAGAAGATTCTTCTAAAACCTAATGCCCTCGTTCGTCGTTCCTTGGTGAGGAAAGAGGATTTTGAGAAAATATTGGTTATTTATTAGCATATTGAGCGTTCTGCTCTCTTGCTCTCCCGCAGAGGCTGCAAGGCTTCTGTTTTGGCGCTTCGATTCTTCTCAGAATCGCTTGGTTTTTACCACGGATAGCGACGTGCAGCCAAGCGCCCATTTAATTGACAATCCAACGCGCTTGGCGATCGATCTGCCAGGGGTACAGTTGGACGATCGCTTGACCCCTCAACGTATTGGCGGCGCGATCGCCAGCGTTCGGGTCGGACAAGTAAATCCAAGTACGGCACGGTTGGTTATCGAACTTGCCCCTGGTTACACGATCGATCCTCAAGGGGTCAATTTTCAGGGGTTATCGGCCACCCAATGGTCGGTGCAGTTACCTGACCCGGAACGTATTGTTGCAGCAGAGGTTGCGCCAGAATTGACCCCGATCGCCTATTCGCCGGAGTTACCTGACCCGGAACGTATTGTTGCAGCAGAGGTTGCGCCGGAATTGACCCCGATCGCCTATTCGCCGGAGCCCACCCCAGCCCCAACCCCCAGTCTCAACAAAAGCGATCGCCAACGCTTTCAAAGCACTCAAAATGGCTTTTACGTGCGCTTGGAAGAAACTGCAGCCGGTCGCGTTAACGTTGTGCATGGGGTAGACGGCCGACAAGTGGAAATCGACCTCGAAGGAATTGTTTTACCCGATGATTTGGTCTCTCGCTCTTTTCCTGTGAATCGTTTGGGGGTGCAACGGGTCGCGTTTTCTCAAGTCAGCGCTTCTCCCCCCCAAGCGAAAATCACCCTTGAGACGACGGGAGAACAAACAGACTGGAATGCGGCGTTGGGTCGCAATGGCCTGTCTATCGTCCCGATCGCCGGGGCGCAGGTTCGTCGCGATAATCCGCTTCCCCTCGAACCGCTAGAAAGTATTATTGTTCCCTCAGAACCCAGCAATAATAATACTCCTGTTGAGGCAACAACCCCTATTGCCCAGCGCGATCGCCTCGCTACCATTCGTTCGGTAGATTGGGGTCTGGGCAACCAGCTCTATATTCGGAGTAATGGCAGCATCAGAGGGTCGGTTCGGTGGGATAGCGATGCAGAAGCGTACATCGTTACTATTCCCAATGCTCAATTGGCAGAGGGGGTTCGCGGTCCTCAATTACTCGCCAACGGTCCTATTGCTGAAATGCGCTTGCGCCAAATCGATCGCACTAAAACCGTAGACATTCTTTTAAGACCCGCTCGCGGTATTGTGGCAGGAGAACTAAACCAACTCAGTTCTACGGTTCTCGCCCTGGCCCTAAGTCAAGAACGGACATCTTCTACTCCCATTCCTTCTCGTCCCCTGCCCCCTCGCGTTTCAACACCTCCGAGAAATGTCCCCCCTCCCCGCACAACTACCCCTCCCATAACTACTCCTCCCAGAACTACCCCTCCTCGTCCCATTAATGGTCGCGTTTTGATTACCATCGATCCTGGACATGGGGGCAAAGATCCTGGGGCGATCGGGATTGGTGGTTTGCAGGAAAAAGATGTGGTTTTACCCATTTCCTTAGAAGTTTCTCGCATTCTGCAACAAAATGGGGTTCAGGTGGTGATGACCCGCGATCGCGACTATTTTGTGAGTTTAGCAGGGCGGGCGCAAATAGCCAATCGCGCTCGTGCTGATGTTTTTGTGAGTATTCATGCTAATGCGATTAGTATGAGCCGTCCCGATGTCAATGGGGTGGAAACCTTCTATTATTCCTATTCGGGGCAGCGTTTGGCAAACGCCATTCAGTCCCGAATTCTGAGAAATATCCGCATTGGCAATCGAGGGGTAAAACAAGCCAGGTTTTACGTGCTTCGCAATACCTCTATGCCCTCGGCCTTAGTGGAAGTGGGTTTTGTGACTGGGCGAGATGATGCACCGCGTTTGGCGACTTCTGCTTTCCGATCGCAAATGGCGCAGGCGATCGCCGAGGGAATTCTTGAATACATTCGCGCAACTCGGCGCTAAGATTTGATTGTTTTAATGAATCAGAATGGGATATGAACGAATTCCAAACTAAACGTATTGGTGTTTTTGATAGTGGTGTTGGGGGATTAACTGTTCTTAATGAACTTTACCGACAGTTACCCAAAGAATCGATTCTTTATTTTGGGGATACGGCACGATTGCCCTATGGGACGCGATCGAAGGCGGAAATCCTCCAGTTTGTCCGAGAAATTCTAACTTGGATGAATGAAGTCGGGGTGAAAATGGTTATCATGGCCTGTAATACCAGTTCTGCCCTCGCTTTGGATGAAGTGCGATCGGAGTTTGATTTTCCCATTCTGGGCTTAATTTTACCTGGAGCGCGGGCTGCTGTTCAACAAGGCCGACGAATTGGCGCGATCGCCACCCCCGCTACAGCAGCCAGCAATGCCTATCGTCAGGCAATCCTAGAAATCGATGCCAATGTCAGCGTTTGGCAGGTGGGTTGTCCGGAATTCGTTCCTCTCATCGAACAAAATCGCCTTCGCGACCCCTATACCCGTCAAGTGGCGATGGATTATCTTCGTCCTTTATTAGAGAATCAAATCGATACTTTAATTTACGGATGCACTCACTATCCCCATCTTGCTCCCGTCTTGAAAACGATTTTGCCACCCCAAGTTCATTTGGTTAATCCAGCTTACTATGTTGCCAAAGCGGCAGCACGGGAACTTAAATTATTAGGGCTGGATCATCATGGGGCAAGGTGTTTACCCCATACCCGTTTCTGTGTTAGTGGCGATCCTCAACGCTTTTCCCAATTATCGCGACAGTGGTTGCCAGAACCCCCTAATACGGAAAAAGTCTACCTTTCAGCCACACGACTTGCATCAATGCCTCTGAATACGGTAGACTTATAGACCTCTATTTGAAACCTGAACAATCCAAGTTCTTAACTCTCGGATTGAACTCTATGTGGTGCTGGTCGTTCTGTTTTCTTCTTCCGTCCGGCCAGTGCCAACAAAAAATAAACCAGTAACAAGTAACCCGCCGCCACAAATAGGATAATCATAAGCTAACCTCCAACGCAATGCAAAAAAGTCGTTTAAGTTCGTTTCCTTTAAGTTCGTGGATTGAAATCTTGAAACTATTGCAAGTAATATTGCCAATAACAAGCAAATATAAATATTGCCTGATTCATAGATCGCAATCCCATCACCCCTTTGAATTTCTGCCTAAAAAACTCTAGCCAGAAATTAACAGCAAGTAACTGAATAATTTTTCAGTCCACTCTCTTTTAAAACCTCCGAATCAATGTTGTTTGTTTAGATAAACGAACTTATATAAGTCAACTTATCTAAACCAACATCTCAAAATTAGTTTTCAATGCAAGATTTGCAAAAATATCCGATCCTAAAAGTGTCTCTCAACAATCGAGACTCGCTTTCAATCTCGGCTTTTGCCTGAATTGTGTTAACCCATTACTCATACGTTTTTCAAAAAACATGATTCTCAAGAGTTCATACGAACAGGAGTGAAAACTCTAACGAAACTTTACCTCAAGGATTTAAGTGTTCTTTTTAGACTAGACTAATGCTGAGTTAACTATTAAATCAATATATGATTCAATTTTTCTCAAGTGCAACTCTAGCCTACTTTAAGTTTTCTCACCAATCCCTCTTAAAGAACTACTGCTTTTTGAATGTATTTTAGGTGAGACAAAAAATCGGGATAAAAAATTGTCTTTTCCTAGAGTAGTTATGGGTTATTTATTTCTCATATTGCCCAACACTGCAAAAGAGTGCAGGAAATCTTGGAAACCCTTAATATAAGATTAACACAACTAATCTCACTCGTGACAAATTTGGGAAAAAATTTTTTTATTTTCAAGTCTGCGAGATCGAGCTACAACTGAGGGGATACGATTGCTCCAATGATGAGTCAGCAAGTACAATTGGAACAAAAGCGAATTTTACAACTGGTGCGTGAAGGGAATCCGAAAGCGATCGCCTCGTTTTTCAATCATAAGCTCAAAACCAAGGGCATTCGCGCCAGAGTAATCTGGCAAAGCAATATTCTTGTTGTCACCCTAGAAGCGGAAGAGATTCCCGATCGCCAATTTAGCTTGGCTGTTATTGAAAAAGGATTAAAACGATTGCGAATTCCTGCCCTGGCTGGAGTAGACGTTATGGGCTATATTCAAGGTCGCCCGCAACCCTCTTGGCGCGATCGCCTACAGTTCGATAGTACCAAATTAGGGATCGATTTAGATTCTTGGTTGGAGTCAGGGTCTTCTCTCGATGACGCAATTGTTGAGTTTTCCTTGGAGGAAAAAACACCCCAAGAGATGGGACCGCGCGATCGCCCTGTTTCTCCACCGCGACCAGAAGAGAAATTTTTGGGTTTTCAAATTGCGATCGAAAATGCAGCTTTATTCCCCGTCGAAAATATTCAAGAGATCCTGCAAATTAGTCCGGCGCAAATTTTGGCGATTCCCGATATGCCAGAATTTATTTTGGGCATTTATAATTGGCGAGGAGAAATGTTGTGGTTGATCGATCTCGATCGCCAATTGGGATTGGGAGACTTGCAAAACTCCCTAGAAACTTCGCTGAATGTAATTGTCGCTAAAATTGAGAATCGAGTTCTAGGATTAGTAGTGAAACGAGTTGACGAAATCGAATCTCTCGTTACGGAAGGATTGCAATCTCCCGTTGGTTTATTTACCCCTGGACTGGAACACTTTATTTCTGGGTATTTACAACAAACAGGACGTATCGTTCTCAATCCCCAGACTATTCTGAATCGTGTTAATTAGCGGGGCGATAATTAAAATACGAATTATTCTAAGTATTGCTAAGTATTGCTAAGTATTAATAACAGGAATTTCAACCTATAGCCTCTGAGGAATTTCTGCTACAATGTTGTGTAGCTCGATCTGTCTGAGATCGAGTCATTTTGCTAACTTTTGCTAACTTGGGAGAACCTGCAATAAGAATCTGCTGGTTTTTTCTTTAGCGCGATCGTGGTTCAAGCATCTTGCAAGCATCTACATTTCTAAAGGATATAGAACACAAGTCCTAAAAAAACTGACGACTCCTGCCTCATGGAGGAGATATCCTCTGAATTCTAGAATAAATCCATCGGATAACTGACCCAAAATATCTCAAACCCAAACAAATGGGGCATCAAAAACCATGAGTACCATTCTAGTTGTTGAAGATAGCCGAACTCAGCGCTATATCATTTCTCAGTGGCTTGCAAGCAATAATTTTACTGTGACCTCGGCTAGAGATGGAATTGAGGCAATCCAAAAGATTAAAAAAGAGCGTCCCGATGCAATTATTCTAGACATTATCATGCCTAAGCTCAATGGCTATGAATTATGCCGCAAACTAAAGTCCCATCCCGCAACGAAACATATTCAAGTGATTCTCTGTTCTTCCAAGTCTACCGAAATCGATCGCTACTGGGGTTTGAAACAAGGTGCAGACGCATATCTCGTCAAACCGTTTAAGGCACATGAACTCATCACTACAGTACAACATTTACTCAATCTGGATGAATAAGAGCGGAGATTGGGGTAAGGAGTATTGTGTATTCTATCTTTTATGTTTCTGGAATTCCTTGCCAATTAACGTTTTTGGGCATTTGAGTCGAAAAATAGTAAAAAATTTTCCATTTCCCCTTGACAGACTTGTAATATGTATGTAGTATGTAGTCATGGGAATAGAAAAGGAGTGAAATCCAAAAGATTCTCAGTTTTTAAAAACTATTGCATGATTAGAAATCAGAATAGAGAGGCAAAGACAATGGTTCACGTTCGTTTTGAAGGTCGTTCTTATGATGTGGCCGAACGCCAAATTAATATTAAAACAGGTATGAATGATACGCAAGTGAAAGAGCGACTAGCACAGTATTTTGATGTCCACCGCGATCGCCTTTCCGATTATATCATCGATCGCCCGCAAAATGGAGATTTGATCGTTCGTCCCGAAGCCGTTTACGGTTAAAATTTGTCTCAGAATTGTTTCAGAATTGTTTACCTCTCTTGGCTGTGCTTGTCCAAATTGTACTTGTTTAAATGCCAAGATTTTGCTCCATGAGACCATACTTCGCGCCCCAACTAAATAGCTTACATACAAATTAGAGCAACTGGTTAGCTCGCTTGACAGTAAATCAAGAGAATGTAGGTTCGATTCCTGCATTTGTAGCCAAATGATAGCTTTTTGAACTTGCGCGAAGTAATCTCTTTTCTTTCATATTAATTTTGGGTTCTATGCGGTATTAAATACAATTTCTAACCCGCGCCCCAACTTCGTAAAGCCTACATACCTTGGTTAATCCATTGGTCGCAGGTTCGATTCCTCGCCAGCCGCGTTTATGCGGTTGTAGCTCAGTGGTAGAGCAATGGACGTATAAAAACAGCTTTGCAAACTTGCGCGGGTTCTCCAATTTTTGAGCCGCAACCTAACTTTAAAAGCCTACATACTTTAGATCAGTAATGATCTCGTGGGTTCGAATCCCACCAGATGGATTCCATCTGTGGCGGAGTGGTTGAACGCGATAGATTGTGAAAACAGCTTTTCTGACTTTTGCGGCTCTTAATTTCAATTTTGTTTTCCATTTTAAGAATATCTGGAGGTGATGTCAATGCTTCATTATTTAGCCAATTTTAGTTTAAGAAGTGATTCGCAAAGATTAGTGCGATCGCTAGAAGAAACATTGTCTAAAAAAGTATTTCACCTCGGATTGAATCGTGAGCGAACATCGTTTGGATCGAATTGTTATCGAACGTCCTCGTGGAGGTTTGAGAGTTAGTTGCAAGAAAGTGAAGGGATATAAAAAATCCCTCGATCGCATTACCAGAGAAGCCAGTGAAGAAGGTTTATTAAAATCCTTTGTCATCAAGAAAAAATACTGGAAATCTCGCTATTTTTCCGATAATCTTGCGCCTTTGTATCGTTGGCTTCGTTCTTACACCGGACAATCTTGGAATGTAGTTTATAGCGAACTTTGTTATCAACTAGATCCGAGTACGCTTTCCGGACAACATATTCTCTCTCATGTTTGGGATTTTGTCGAACGAGATGTCATTATGATTGATGATATTCCCTATCGCAAAATGGCTCGATATTACCAGCGATCGCGTTTGGATGAAGGATATTGGGGAAGGAAAGGAAAGCTCTATGTTCATCCAGAAACTGGGATTCTTTGCATCGCCAAGAAACAGCCTCAGAAAAAGGAACAAAATCGGGATGATGTGATTAAATGCGATCGCGATCGACAATATCGCAAAATTGACGAGATTTGGTATCTTGTTTCCTTACAAGCCTTTCCTTTAAAAGACCAGCCTTTTGATATTCTCTTGCAGCGCAAAATTAGCGATCGGCAAGCCTGGAATGAATACGGAAAAAAAGTTTACGCTTTTCATAAAAGGCACTGTACAAAAAAGGAAATTAAGGCTATAATGAAACAGATGAAACCGAAATAAAAACTTGATTTCGCGCCCCAACTTTGATAGCTTACATACTAGCCGAATGGTAAGGCACTTGACTCAGAATCAAGCGATTACAGGTTCAAATCCTGTGTATCACCAACAGCTTTCTTAACTTGCGCGAAATCTTAATTCTCCCTCAATCTTCAGGCACATAAAAATAGTATCAACCCATTCACACCAGTTCATCAAAAATCATTGAACTCGGGGAGGTGAGTCAAATGTCTGCAAAAGTGATGACCATTATCGAGCAAATGAAAACCTTAACCTTGGTTGAAGCTGCCGAACTCATCAAACAAATTGAAAAGAACTTTGGTGTAGATGCCTCCCCGATGAAAGTGAAGTTTGTCTCCCTCATTCATCAGGAAATTACAGCCCAGCCAGAATATTTTACAATGGTTGATGTAGTTCTAGAAAATGCACCGAAGAACAAAAAAGCAGCAATTACCAGAGCAGTTTGGAATGTGACGGGATTGGGCTTGAAAAATGCAAAAACCTTGGTTAATTCTACGCCAAGTATTGTTAAGCAAGCCGTTACGCCAGAAGATGGTTTAAAAATCAAAGCCAATCTCGAGTCTTTCGGCGCAATTATATCTCTGAAGTAGTTCTAGAATTGCCTGCACAATTCCAACTCTTGACATTAACCCAAATCTAACGTTATACTGGCAGATGTCGCCGCGCCCCAATACAGAAGGCATACATACTCGACTCTAAAATCGATCAAAAAAGCCCTCTAAACTTGCGCGGCCTCTTCTAAACTTCCGGCGACACCTGCCTCCCTAAATTTCTCTACAATATAAGGAGGTGGCCAAATGACGACTGCAACGATGAATGCAACAAATGCAACCATGAATGATACCGAACGCGATTTGCGTTTGGAAATGCTGAATAGCTTGCTGACGACTCCTCACCGCAAGCTAGAAGATGTAGCAGAAATTCACAAAACTATTATCGAACTCGATCCGCTCTTTTACGGTCGCTTGGCGGCTTGGTACGGCAAGAATGGGGACGTGCGCGACCATAAGGAAGTTTTTACCGGAAATTTGCTCGCGAGTGCCTTGACGGAACACCGAGATGCGGGGTTTATGATGTTGCAAGAGTTCCCTCCCTACCAAGTGGCACGGATTGTAGACTTTATGAAGCAGCATCGGAACAAAATGCCGCGATCGGCACGGACGGCGGTTCGTCGATACTTGCGTCACCGAGAAGCTAAACCGGAATTCTTCGATCGCGCTGCGTTGCGAGGTCGTAAAGCAATGAAGCATCTCTATGCGACTTTGCACATTAAGCCTAATCCTCGCGCCGATGCTATCTTGTTTAAAGATGCTCCTCCTGTGGGTAGTTTGGCTTATGCGGTGAAAATGCTGGCCAAAGCCGATACTCCCGCAGACCAAGCGCGGGCGATCGTGGAGAATAAGATTCCTTATACGATCGCGATCGGGGCAGTAACGCAAGTGACTCCTGTGGTATTGGTGGCGTTAATTAATGCCATGAGTCCTCAAGAAGTCATTAACAACCTCAAATCTCTCAAAGAACGCGGGGCGCTGGAAAACCCAGATGTGAAAGCGTTGATCGATAAGAAATTGGAGGCAGCAAAATCTGATAAGCGAGTCTCTGCTTTAAAAGGGAAGGTGGCTGCAGAAGCGGCGGGTTTGGATGCTGAAACCACTGCTAAGTTAGAACAAGTGATGGACGCACAAGTGAAGCAAAAAGGTTCGATTAAAAAATCGACAGCTTTACTGGTGGATAAGTCGAGTTCGATGGATGCAGCTTTGGAAGTCGGGAAGCAAATTGCGGCTTTGATTTCCGGGGTGACGGAGGCGGATCTGTTTGTCTACGCTTTCGACACGATGCCCTATCCTATTACTGTTGAGGGGGGTAGCGAGGTTCAATTGAATGTCTCTGCATGGGATAAGGCGTTTCAACACCTACACGCGGGTGGGGCGACGAGTATCGGCTGTCCGGTGGAGGCGATGCGCTTGCGGAAGCAGGTCGCGGAACAAATCATTTTAGTAACGGATGAAGGTGAAAACACTGCTCCTTACTTTAATGTAGCATTTGCGGCGTACTGCAAGGAGTTGAAAGTACAGCCTAGTGTGGTCATCGTGAAGGTAGGTTATGCTTACGATATGTTGGAACGAAAGTTACAACAAGACCAAGTACAAGTGGATACGTTCACTTTTAGCGGGGACTACTATTCGTTACCGAACTTAATTCCTTTGTTATCTCGTCCTTCTCGGTTGGAGTTGTTGATGGAAATTCTGGAGACTCCTTTACCAGTGCGGAATGATAAGTAGATTTTCTGGGGTGGGTGTAATACCTGCCCTTTTTTTGTTATGGTGTTATTTTCAAAGATGCCTCAATTTTCAGATTCGCGATCGCGGCAAAGTAGAATAGCTGAAAATTGACGATTATTCAAGATCCAATTCAACATACCTATCAGGAATAAAAAATTAACATTAAGAGAGAACTAAAATCATGAAAAAAACCAGTAATGCAGTTCAAATTCTCAATCGTAAATTCTGTAAGGATTCTGAAAATCGAGAGAAAGTTGAGCAATTTTCTCTCAATATTCAAGCTGCTGAATTAATTTATGAGGCACGTACAACAGTAGGAATCACTCAACAACAGCTTGCAGATCGTATTGGGACAAAACAATCTACGATTGCGCGTTTGGAGAGTGCCGATTATGAGGGGCATTCTTTGAAAATGCTGCAAAAAATTGCCTCTGCACTGAATAAGGAAGTTTGTATTTTGTTTCAAGATATAAAGACAGATGAAACAAAACTGGTTACAAAATAAAGAATATTAATTCTAGTTTTGTTGCGATCGCTATCCTAATATTTCAATGGGATGTTTGCTGACAATCAAATATAACGAATGCGATCGCGCATTTCTTCCATCATCTTCATCTAAATACAGTTTGATAAAAATTTTACTCGCGAGTTTTTAATCAAAGGATCGACAAGATGTTCAGGGATACGATTGCGATCGATGTAGGTTTGAATTTCTTCTTGATGATCGAAATAATAGGAAAGGGCATCAAAAATTTGTGCTAAGTTCAGATGGGGTAAACCTTGCGGAATTGCTTCTGGTGCAACTCCCATGCGCCAAGTTTCCACAATTGCTCTAACAGGTGTTCGCGTTCCTTTAACGATCGGTTCGCTGTTGAGGATTCTGGGATGCTTCACAATGTGGCAATGTTCTGTTTGCTGGATTTGTAATATTGAATCGGTACTCATATAAAACGGAGATGCGATCGCCATTATTAAGGATAACTCAATCTTCAGAATCGCGATCGCTGAAAAAAAGCAAATAGTTGAATTTCAACTGTAAAAAATCTTTCATTTACTTTACAATATTTTCATCTCGTTTTACAAATAAGTCTAGTCTTTGCTTTAAAAAGATATCAAAAACAACAATATCTTCACCTTCAAAGGTAAAGATAATTCGATAGTCGTTGGGAGCGCTAATCATATAATAGTCTTTATTGTCTGAAGCTGTAGCTTTTTTTATTTTTTTCTCTTTGACAAATGTTTCTGAAAAATCTTTTAAGGATTCAATGACCTCAAACACTCCTGTTTCTCCTTTAGCCTTCAAGGTATCCAACCCCGGAAGCATACTGCTATGGGCTATAACGGTTCTTGTTGCTTTACTGATTTGGGTTGTCATGGCTGTCTTGTGAAATTCTTCTCTCTATTTTAATACAAATGTTGCGATCGCAGAGAAATATTACGAAAAGAATGTATTTCTAAAGCGATCGCTTTTCTTTGTTGAGTTTTTTGTTAGTAACGTATGAGTTGTGTTGGGTTACGCTATCGCTAACCCAACCTACAAAATATGAAAATTAATTACAAGACTTACTCTTTTTATATTCTTGTATATCAACTCCATATTTTTTAAACAAACTTATAAAGAAATTCTCAAGTAATGTTTTTATTGCTGAATCTTGCTGATGAGAACACAACTCATATCCTCCAAATCTATAAATTTCATATCCTGACAATTTCAGCTTTCTATCTTCTGCAACCATCTCAGCATAAAGTTTTGGGCTAGGAACTCCATCGATAGAATAATGTTGCTTGCCATCAATCTCAATTACTATTTTATGACCATTTAGCAATAATAAGAAGTCCATTCGTTGACGAATTAAATTTTTTTCTCCTACAAACTGACGAATTGTATAGGGATCGTAGTGCAAGTAAACTTGTGGCAAAAGTGCAGGTAGCCTATCATTTAAAATATTCTTGAAGATTTCAAAATAAGTTTTGAACAACTTTTGTTCTGGTGGACTACTCTGAAGAGAAATATATAAACGCACGTACAATTCTCTGCTTATAACAATATCATCAGGAATATCTTGCCTTGGATTGAGTTCTTTCCACCAGCTTATGAGTTCACTCCATAACAAACCATGATTTTTAATAGTTCTATCATAAATCAAACAATTTTCTTCATTCTTCACAATTTTAATTTGATTAGTGAGAGCATTAAGTAAAACAATTTCTGGTTTTTCACCATTGGCAGCAAAAATGATATTCTGTATTTTTGAATTTTGATTATGAAAATCATTAATATTAATAACTTTATAATACAAACTATCTTTCTCTATTTCATAGCCATTATATTGTAATGAATTGTTTAAAATTTTGACAGCCTCTTTTTCGTCTTTGCCATCGCTAAGAAAATTTTGTGGATCGATAGCAGCAATAATTATTTCTTCTAGGATCGGACTATTGTTTTTTTCAAGTAGTCTAGACTTTGTATACTTTTTTCGAGATTTATATTGAGGATAAACATCGTCGTAAACATCATTAAAACCAAATTTATTAAAGAATTCAACAAGTTTCGGGAAGGTTCGATAGGGAGCTATTTCATCGTCTTTTGTTTTTCCCGTAATTATATCTGTTAAATAAGAAATAGTGTGATCTGATACTTTCATATTTTTAAGTTTTTTATTCAAGATTATTGCTTTGCCTGTAATCCCTTTGATCCACTTAGTGGAGAGCGAAGTCCTCTTTCAACAGCAACTTTCAGCGCTTTTGCTTTTTTTAGCGTACCTTGTCGATAGCATTGCATTAACTCTGCCAATTTTTGTTTCTCTAAGTGACTCAACGCTCCTTCTTTATTTTTTGCTAAAAGATCGCTAAACTCTTCTTGCTGTCGTACAGTCATTTGCAGGTCGAATAGCGCTAAAATCTGTTCGTCAGAGAGAGATTCAATGGGAAAACTGGCGATCGCATCCTCAACAAACTGCAACAAAACATCTTCAAGTTTTTGCTGAGTTAATGTAGCAATATCTTTTGCCTGTTGCGCGATCGCATCGGGGAGTGTCAGAGTAACTTGTTGAGTCATAGCGCGATCGGGAAAATTTAGCTGATTGTGTGTTTATTATAAATCTTTAGACATGATTTTAGAGGCAATTGTGTCTTGTTCGATTGTTGCATTCGTCATGCTTGCCAGTCCTCCCAATTGGGCGATACCTTTGCATCATAGCAAAAATTGTCAGGCGATCGCGCTTCTCCTTTCCTGTTTGATATCATAGGAAAATCTTAAAATCAAAACCGTCAATGCAGCGTTAGAATAATGACAAAACCTGATGCTTCTTCCTATGCTCGCGTTTATAATGGTGCTGGAGGTGGCGCACCGGGAGAACAAGCATTAAATGCCTTGGGTCAACCCGGAAATCGAACAGAAACTCACTTTTCCCTCACGGTATAGCAATTTTAAATATTCTTGCTTTTAGAAATGATGAAGTTTGAAGAAATTTGGCAAAAATACGACTTTACCGAATCAGAATTACTCTCAATGGGTTGGCAACTTCCCAATGATTATGTCCTTAATCTTAACTATTATTGGGAACTTAATCCCAAAAATGAAACAGACGAAATAGCTACAGAAGACCAACCTCTAAAACTTATTCTTTCCTCTTGCATTCATCTTGATGTGCAGTTTAACCCAGAGATTAATAATTCTAACTCGATCTCTCCTAACTTAGGAACAATTGTTGGATGGGGACGAATTAATTCCTCTTCTTGGCTACAAAATCTTTCCTTTTCTCCTGATAATTGGTTGCACCTATTTTTCGATCTTGGGGGAGAGAATAGAATCGAAATTCTGGCGCGATCGCTATCCATTCAACCTTCTCCCATTCTCCTCGCTAGTTAGGAAGGTAGCGATCGCAATGCCTAAATTCTCTTCTATTTTTTATCCTAACTGCTGCAATATTTGCACTACTGTTTGATATCATAGGAAAAACTGCCAATGCGATCGCTATTCCCAGAGATAAAATAAAATAAGGAGTCAAAACTGTGAAAAAATGGCAATTCTTTGCCGATCGCGGCGGCACATTTACCGATATTGTCGCAATTTCCCCCGATCGCCAAATTACAATTCATAAACTACTATCCGAAAACCCAGAACATTACCAAGATGCAGTTATTCAAGGCATTCGTGATGTTTTGGGACTTGCCAAGCATTCTCCTCTTCCCAGTGAAGAAATTGCAGTTATTAAAATTGGTACAACAGTAGCCACTAATGCTCTTTTAGAAAGAAAAGGCGATCGGGTTGTTCTGGCCATTACCAAAGGATTTCGAGATGCTTTAAAAATTGGCTATCAAAATCGCCCCCATATCTTTGCCCGCGAGATTATTCTCCCAGAAATACTCTACGAACAAGTTATTGAAGTTGAAGAACGTTACACGGCTCGAGGAGAAGAACTAACTCCTCTCAATATACCACAAGTTCGCCAAGATTTACAAGTCGCTTATGATCAAGGAATTCGCAGTTGTGCCGTTGTTTTGATGCACGCTTATCGCTATCCTCAACATGAAATTAAAATTGCAGAAATTGCCAAAGAAATTGGCTTTTCGCAAATTTCTGTTTCCCATCAAGTTAGTAATTTAATCAAGTTAGTCAGTCGCGGCGATACTACCGTTGTAGATGCTTATTTATCTCCCATTTTACGGCGCTATGTCGAACAAATTAGCAATCATTTCTCCAATAATAAGTCATCTCCTCAATTAATGTTTATGCAGTCCAATGGTGGACTAACCGATGCTTCTGTATTCCAAGGTAAAGATAGCATTCTTTCCGGACCTGCGGGGGGAATTGTCGGTGCAGTTAAAACTTGTCAAATTGCTGGTTTTAAGAAAATTATTGGCTTTGATATGGGGGGAACTTCTACAGATGTTACCCATTATGCAGGAGAATACGAACGCACTTTAGAAACAGAAATTGCAGGAGTGCGTTTGAGAACTCCTATGATGTCTATTCATACTATTGCTGCGGGAGGGGGTTCAATTCTACAGTTTGATGGGGCAAGATATCGCGTCGGTCCTGAATCTGCGGGGGCAAATCCCGGTCCTATTTCTTATGGTAAAGGCGGTCCTTTAACGGTAACAGACTGTAATATTATGTTGGGTAAATTACAGCCTGAATTCTTCCCAAAAGTTTTTGGAGAAAATGCAGATTTACCCTTAAATGCAGAAATTGTTCGCGAACAATTTACACAACTCACTCAAGAAATTGGTGATGAAAGAACTCCCGAACAAGTTGCTACTGGATTTCTGGAGATCGCGATCGAAAAGATGGCCAATGCCATTAAAAAAATTTCTCTACAACGAGGCTATGATGTCTCCGAATATACACTTTGTTGCTTTGGAGGTGCGGCAGGTCAACACGCTTGTTTAATTGCCGATAGGTTGGGTATAAAACAAATTTTTATTCATCCTTATGCAGGGGTTTTATCTGCTTATGGAATTGGTTTAGCAGAGATACGAATCTTGCGAGAAAAATCGATTGAGGCAACATTAGAACTACCATTAATTTCAGAACTGGAGCATCATTTAGCAAAACTTATCGCTCAATCTCAAGAAGAATTAAAAGCCCAAAATCCCGAACAGATTGAAGATGTTGAAATTCAGAAGAAAATTTATCTTAAATATGAAGGAACAGATTCTTGTTTAACTGTACAATTTGGCGATATTGCCAGCATGAGGCAAGAATTTGTAACATTACATCAACAGCGTTACGGATTTATTATGGAAGGGAAAAATTTAATAGTAGAAACAATTTCCATTGAGTTAATTTGTCCGACTTATACACCGGAAGAATCGATCGCCGTCAGAAGGAAAAATTTACCCTCTAAACTCGCAGGAATCGCGCCCACTTATATGTCTAATGATTGGTACTATACTCCTGTGTTTAAGCGAGAAACTTTACAGCCGGGAGATATCATTCCTAGCCCAGCATTAATCATTGAAGCAACTGGTACAAATGTTTTGGAATTCGGTTGGCAGGCAGAAATTAGCGATCGCAAGAGTTTAATTTTAACAAAGGAAAAGGCAACGGATAACAGTCAACAGGCAACAGTGAACATACAAGCATTAGGTTCAAAACCTGATTCAGTTTTATTAGAAATCTTCAATAATTTGTTTCGTTCTATTGCAGAACAAATGGGAACAACGCTACAAAATACTAGCTATTCTGTTAATATCAAAGAACGATTAGACTTTTCTTGTGCCATATTCGATAGCGAAGGAGATTTAATCGCTAATGCACCGCATATCCCCGTTCATTTAGGCTCAATGAGCGAAAGTATTCGCAGTTTAATTGATGCAAAATTGTATATAATTAAACGAGGAGATATTTATCTTTCTAATAATCCCTATAATGGTGGAACGCATCTCCCCGATCTTACAGTTATTACACCTGTTTTTTCTAGTTCTTCTGCACATCCTCTCTTTTATGTTGCATCGAGAGGACATCATGCAGATATTGGCGGAATTACTCCAGGTTCAATGCCTCCAAAAAGTAGAACAATTGCAGAAGAAGGAATATTAATCGACAATTTTTTGTTGGTCGAAATCAGTGAATTTCGCGAACGGGAATTATCGGCTATTTTAACTTCTGGTCAATATCCAGTTCGCAATCTCGCACAAAATATAGCAGATTTACAGGCACAAATTGCCGCTAATACCAAAGGAATGCAAGAATTAGAGCAAATGATTCAATATTATGGATCGATAACAGTTTGCAATTATATGATTCACGTTAAAAATAATGCCAACGAATCCGTGCAAAAAGTGGTTAGTGTTCTTCAAGATGGTCATTTTACCTGCGAGTTAGATACAGGAGAAAAAATCCAAGTTAATATCTCAATTAACCACCAGAATCGTAGCGCTAAAATTGATTTTACTGGTACATCTCCCCAATTAAATACTAATTTTAATGCTCCTCTCGCTGTTTGTAAAGCGGCTGTTTTGTATGTTTTTCGCAGCTTAGTCGATGATGATATTCCTTTAAATGCAGGCTGTTTAAAACCCTTAGAAATTATTATTCCGGAAGGATGTTTATTAAACCCTCAATATCCGGCGGCTGTGGTAGCGGGAAATGTGGAAACTTCTCAATTGATTGTCGATTGTTTGTATGGGGCATTAGGGGCGATCGCGGGTTCTCAAGGAACGATGAATAATTTCACTTTTGGTAATGAAAAATACCAATATTATGAGACAATTTGCGGGGGATCGGGTGCGGGAAAAACTTTTCATGGAACGGATGCAGTACAAACTAATATGACTAATTCTCGCCTTACCGATCCAGAGGTTCTAGAATGGCGATTTCCGGTACTTTTAGAAAGTTTCAGCATTCGTCCCAATAGTGGAGGAAAAGGACGATACACGGGGGGAAATGGTGTTATTCGTCGGGTTCGTTTTTTAGAGTCAATGACAGCAGGAATTTTATCCGGTCGCAGGATCGTTTCTCCCTTGGGTTTAGAAGGAGGAAATGCAGGTGCTACGGGACATAATTGGGTTGAAAGAAAAGATGGAACTGTTGAAGAATTAGAAGGGACTGCTGTTGTTGAAATGCAGCCTTCCGATGTGTTTATTATTGTAACACCGGGAGGGGGGGGTTATGGTCATTCAGCAAATTAATATTGAAAATAGGTGATTTTTCGTTAAATCGAGAAATTTCTCCTAGAATAGAAGAATAGAATCGTGTAGAGCTTAATATTCGTCTTTATTTTAGCAATACCCATTTTTATCTCAATTATCAAAACTAATTTTTCAGGAGTTATCTTATGTCTACTAATGGCGTAATGATGCAATATTTCCATTGGTATCTCGATCCGGATCTAATCTTGTGGAATGATCTTAAAACTAAAGCACAAGAATTAGCAGATGCAGGAATTACGGCTTTGTGGTTGCCTCCCGCCTATAAAGGTACAGCAAAAACTCATGATGTCGGCTATTCTGTCTACGATCTGTACGATCTGGGAGAATTTGACCAAAAAGGAACGAAACGCACGAAATACGGCACCAAAGACCAGTATCTAGAGGCGATCGCTGCCCTACAAGAGGTTAATATTCAAGTCTATGCCGATATTGTTCTCAATCACCGTTTGGGAGGAGATGAAACCGAAATTGTTAACGCTACTCCCTTTCATCAAGACAATCGCTTGAATGCAAGCGGAGAAATGCGGGAGATCAAAACCTTTACTCATTTTACCTTTCCCGGTCGCCAGAAAAAATATTCCGATTTTGAATGGCACTGGTATCACTTTAATGCCGTTGACTACGACGATTATACTCAAAACGATGGCAATGTTTATTTATTTGAAGGGAAAGAATTCAATGATTACGTTGCTTTAGAAAAAGGAAACTTTGACTATCTGATGGGATGCAATGTGGATTTTGACAATCCAGAAACCTATGAAGAACTGATTCATTGGGGAAAGTGGTATATCGATCTGATTAAAGCAGATGGATTGCGTTTAGATGCAGTCAAACATATTCCTTCAAAATTCTTTCTGACTTGGTTAGACGATCTCAAAAAATTTTTTAATAAAGATTTGTTTGTGGTTGCTGAATACTGGCAAGACGAACTCGAGACATTGCATTGGTATCTCGATGAATTTCAAGGTCGAATATCTGTTTTTGATGTTTCCCTTCATTATAGTTTTTATCGAGCCAGCGAGCAAGGTGAGGATTATGATATGCAGCAAATTTTTGACAATACTTTAGTACAGCAGCGTCCTAGTTGTGCTGTAACCCTCGTTGACAATCACGATTCTCAACCCTTACAAGCGCTAGAATCTCCTGTAAAACCGTGGTTTAAACCCATTGCTTATGCCCTAATTTTGCTGCGAGAACAAGGCTATCCTTGCATTTTTTATGCCGATTATTACGGGGCAGATTATGAGGATTATGGGTCCGATGGCGATCGCTATCCCATTCATCTTCCTTCTCACCGTTGGATAATTGATAAGCTCCTTTATGCTCGCCAGCATTACGGATACGGGCCACAATACGATTATCTCGACCATTTTAACACCATCGGTTGGACGCGCTTGGGAGATGAAGAACACCCGAAAGCAATGGCCGTTATTCTCAGCAACGGACCGGAGGGATTTAAGTCGATGGAAGTTGGTAAAATCAATACCAAATTCATCGATTTGACTGAACATATCAAAGAACCTATCTATACAAATGATGAGGGCTGGGGTGAGTTTCGCTGTAATGGCGGTACGGTTTCCGTTTGGGTGCAAGAATAATCACTGAAAGCCCCTTTTTTCATCTAGATGGGTGAAAGCGATCGCGTAACAAACAATTCTGAAAAAATTAGTTGTTACGCTTTATTTTCTCATCTTTCATTTCTTTATAAACCGACTTTGCGAATTGAACGATCCAATAATTCAATGGGGTGCATGAGTTTTATATTTTTGCCTTGCAAGCGTAAATGTTTGACAATTTGCAAAGAACAGCCTGGATTTGCAGAAGCAATTAATTCTGCTTTTGTATTCAATAAATTCTCAACTTTTTGCTGTCCTAACTCATCTGCTACTTCTGGATTTAATAAATTGTAAACCCCTGCGCTACCACAACATAATGCGGCATCAATCGGTTCTTTTAATTTAACACCGGGAATTTGTTGCAAGAGTTGGCGAGGTTGTAAACTGATTTTTTGACCGTGGAGTAAATGACAAGCATCTTGATAAACAATCGGTAATTCTTTGTCAGTTAAGGGGGATAATTTTGCCGTGATGCCTACTTCTGCTAAAAATTCGTTGATATCCTTTACTTTTGCTGAAAATGCTTTGGCTTTTTTGCGATATTTCCGATCATCTTTTAAAATATGACCATATTCTTTTAATGTATGACCGCATCCCGCCGCGTTAATAATAATAGCATCAACATCTGTATCGGCAAAACTATCAATCAGATTGCGAGCCAGTTGTTGAGATTGTTCTTCTTGTCCTTGATGGGTGGGGAGTGCAGAACAACAGCCTTGATTTTTAGGAATAATAACTTCGCAACCATTCGCGGTTAAAACCCGCACGGTTGCTTCATTAACTGGAGAAAAAAATAAACGTTGAACGCATCCTAAAATTACGCCAACTCGATAGCGTTTTTTCCCTTTTGATGGGATTGTTTCGGGGAAATCATTATCGAAAATATTACCGAGGGAGATATGAGGAAGAATGGATTCCATTGCCGCCAAACGAGGAGAAATTTTCTGGAGGAAGCCCGTCGATCGCACTAATTTTTGCAAGCCAATGGTTTGATAAATCCACAATAAAACTAATAAAAAACGCAGGCGAAAAGGATAAGGAAACAAATTAAAAATTAAAGCGCGAAAGACACGATCGCCTAAATTGCGCGGTTGATTTCGCTCTACTTGAGGTCGTGTAGCGGAAATGAGGCGGTCATATTGTACCCCGGAAGGACAGGTACTAACGCAAGCCAAACAGCCCAAACAACTATCAAAATGCTGCATCGCTGTCTCATCTAAAGACCCTTCTCCTTTATTGATTGCATCCATGAGATAAATGCGACCTCTCGGTGAGTCCATTTCCGTCCCGAGAACCCGATAACTGGGACAAGTAGACAAACAAAAGCCGCAATGAACGCAACTATCGATGAGGTTTTGTGCGGGGGGGTCTTTCTTGTCAAATCCTTGTAAGGGGCGATCGCCAGCGATCGCCTCCTCAAAAGAGGGAGATTCGGGAATATCTAAAGTATTTTGAGGAAATTTAAACGGTGTTTCTGAAATTTGCATGAACTTGCAGCGTTTAATAAACAGTTATCTAGTAAACCGCAAAGCAACAAAAAAATCCTCTGTCTCAGATTGGAGATTTGAAATATTTCGCGATCGCCGATCGGTGTGGGAGAATAAAAACCAGAGTATTTTCAACGATCCATGATTTCCCCGCCGCGCCCCTATAAAAGTCGCCTGTTTAACTTTCTCAATCGCCAGAGGATCGTACTGGGCGATCGCCTTGCGAAAACCTTCCGCAGTGCTAAAGTTGCGGCAATTTGGGGAACGCAAATCCTGGTTTATCCTGCTTATCTCATCGCGCAAGGGGGACGCGCTTTGGTTTGGAAACTCGAACAAAAAGTGGCCCCCATTCCTCTCCCGGAAACTTCCCAAGGAGACCATCTTCCCGTCGATACTCCGGTTTGGAAAACTTTAACTAGCGTTAAATCCCTTCTCGATACGATTCCAGGCAATTATGAGATTCACGCTTTTGCACCTCCTGTCCTCTGGACGGCTAATCTGCCCGCGATCGCCCCGGCAACCGATACGAACAGACAAACGGTCACAACAAGCCACACGCAGCACATTCGGGGTATTGCCTCTACCCTAAACGAACATCATTTAGTTCTCGCAACCGTTGAGAATCAATCTCTCGATCTCCTCACTAAAAAGCAACAAGTACACCTCGAAAAAACCATTCGTCGGGAACTTGCAGATTATGCTTATCGGCAATATTTACAAAGAATTAAAGCACGACAATATTTAATTCCCCCATCCTTAACGGTTAATCCTAATATTGCCCCTCCCCTTCGCTGGTTTTGGCAATTGATGCGCTGGGAACAACAGGGTAGCATTGCCCAAGCGATCGATCTGTTTCAGGAGGCAAAAATTGTTCCTCAATGGCAGGAAATGTCCTTCCTTGCAGGAGAAACTCAAAGCGCGATCGCCATCTCCCCAGGGACGGAAATTTGGCTGCCTCCCCTTCCCGTTGCCGATTTAGTGGTGGAATTAGATGAAGCGATCGCCACTTTGGAAAGCAAACAGAATCATTTACGCGATCGCCTTGAACTTTGGTGGCAGGAGTTGGAAAGCAAGGACTTGAGCGATGGCGATCGCCTCACTAAAATGCAACATTTTCTGCGGGCAGCAATGGATTATTTTTTCGGCATCGACGATCGCAAACCGGCTTTGCCTGCTGATGCTTCTAGTGTTGAGCCCGATCCTTGGTTAGTGTGGGAGGAACTTTACGATCGCTCCCGAGAAGAGTTTACCCCCCAAGTTCCCCAACGAAAGGCGATCGTCGAGGGGGAAATCCAAGAATTGTACGATCGTTCTCAAACCCTACCGTTACCATCCCAGCCCGCGCAATCTTCTTCCACTTTACCAACATCAGAGTCCATGACTGCTCCTTCCGATCCATCCCCCGAACAAAACACCCTGACTACAGTTAAAACTCAGTTAGCTCAAAAGCCAGAAAATCAACCCGAACTCGATGATAATTGGCTGGAGGTAGACGCGAAAACCACGGGATATATCGAACATCCCTTAGAAAAAGTTCTCAAATTTGTCGATGCGATCGTGACATGGGTTGAGGATGCGATCGTGGCAGTTTGGAAATTTCTGAAAAGAAATTTTTAATGAACGGCAACTTCTAACATTTCCTCTGGAGTGAGGTGAGAA
>NZ_JAYGHV010000385.1:0-52961 GCF_034932145.1 Spirulina sp. 06S082
AAATGCGCTAGGGCATAGCGTATCGGAAAATGCTTGTGGAGATGATCTGACGGGGGCTTTGCCTAGTCAAAAATCTGTGAAGCAGGAAATCTTGAATGCGAGTTCAAGAATCTCCCGCTAGAACGCTCAAGCGTTTAGCGGTGAGAGTATGTCAAGCGAATTCCCCCTAGCTGCAATCACGTGCAGTTCTTTGAGGTCTATCTTATGATGAACTATGATTAAAAAAGATACAACTTTATAAATGTGTTGGGGTTAAATTTATGTCTCGTCGAGGGCTAATGCGCCTTTTCTGTGCCGGAATTTGTGCTAGTTTAGTTTGGTTAAATTTTCTGCCTCATGCGATCGCCTTGGGAGGGAAACAACCCGATCTGAATAGTCCAGCCCCAGAATTCACCCTACCCACCAATACAGGAGATGGAGAAATTTCGAGGAAAATTTCTCTCTCAGATTACCGAGGCCAGTGGGTTGTTCTGTATTTCTATCCTCAAGATTTTACTTCAGGTTGTACCCTCGAAGCACAAAGATTTCAAAAAGATTTGCCCAAATATAGAGCCAGAAATACGCAAATTATTGGAGTTAGTGTTAATGATGTGGATTCTCATGCGGAATTTTGCGATGCAGAAGGATTAAAATTTCCGCTACTTGCAGATACCGATGGAAGCGTGAGTAAACTTTACGGTTCGTGGTTAGGAATTATGGCTTTACGTCATACTTATCTTATCGATCCCGAGGGGATTCTCAGAGAAATTTATCTCGGCGTACAACCCGTCATTCACAGTACAGAGGTTTTGGCAAGATTGGACGAATTACAGTCTTAATAAACCCTTGAAGATTCATTTTTATTCTCGATTCATAAATTATTTATTGGAGGTCAAAATGGCAGACGCGATCGATTACAAAATTTACGGTGCAGATTTACAATTAGTTGAAATCGAACTCGATCCTGGTGAAGGCGTACAAGCAGAAGTCGGAACTATGACTTATATGGAAGAAGACATTGAGATGCAAACGGGAATGGGAGGGGGTTTATTTTCAGGTTTTAAACGCATGGTAACTGGGGAGAGTTTTTTCATTACAACCTTTGCAAATGGAGGTAAAAAACGAGCAAAAGTTGGTTTTGCAGCAACTTCTCCAGGTCAAATTATCCCTCTCAATCTCGCTGCTTTAGGGGGGGAATTTCTCTGCCAAAAAGATGCGTTTTTGTGTGCGGCGAGTGGGACAGAAATTAAGGTTGCTTTTACTAAGCGCTTGGGTGCAGGATTTTTTGGCGGGGAAGGATTCATTTTACAGCGATTACAAGGCGATGGTTTTGCATTTGTGCAAGCAGGAGGGGCAATTGTTGAGAAAAATTTAGCACGAGGAGAAGTATTAAAAGTCGATACAGGTTGTTTAGTCGCTTTTTCGTCTTCGGTAGATTACGATATCCAGTTTATGAAGGGAATTAAAAATCTTTTATTTGGGGGAGAAGGCTTATTTTTAGCCAAGATGACGGGACCGGGTAAAGTTTATATTCAAAGTCTACCTTTTTCTCGTTTAATGGCACGAATTACCTCTCCTCTGCAAAATCAGATTGCTCGATTAGGCGGTGATGATTAAGTTAAGAAACGGAAAGGCGATCGCGGGCAGTATTTTGCAATCTTAGCAAATTATGCGATCGAAAGTAGCAAAATCTTCGCGTACATCCCGAATTTCATTTAAGGCGATTCCTTGATATTCTACCCAAGCATGAGCCTCAAATTCACCGCGATCGCGTCTTACCCCAATTCTTAATTCACTCTCAATTCTTTGTAAATAAAGCAATTCCCATAAAACTAAAGATTGCTTCAAACAATTACTAAAAGATTGGCAATAACGAGTCGCAATTTTTACCATTGCGGCGGTTTGAGAAACCCGTTTTTCTCGTTCTGAGTCAGAAACCTTGCAACGGATTTGAGGTAATTTAATTAAAATATTTTGGGTCATTTTTAATCCCAGTCGAGGTAAGGCGATCGCCACGAAAATTAACCCGACAAACGCCCCCATTAAAAGCCAGCGATCCTGGAAAGATAATTGTTTTAATGTCGTCAATTTACGACCCAGTAACTTTAACCAGACCATGTTCGGCTAATTGCTCGATTAACTCTAATAAATCTTGTTCTAACTCTATCCCATCTACTTCATATTCTGCTAATAAAAGTTGATAAGCGGCTTGAATCGATGGAGCATCATTTAAGATAGAGATCATGCGCGTCCCAACTTCATCCAAGCCAAAATACTCTTCACTATCAAGATTGAGCAAAACAGATTCTCCCGCCAAATCTTGGAGAAGAACATCTTCAGAGAGAGAAACTTTTTGAGTTAGACTTAAATCGGACATTTAGGAGAAAAAAAGAGGAAAAGGGGAAGAGCTTTGAATTCGCCAAAATAATCCTGACGAATATAGAGAGGAAAGAATTCACTCGTTCCCTTAATTTAAGGATCGTACCTCTCTCGATCGCAATGCCACCTGAAAAATTAACTAACAACCAATTGACCTTCAGTCGTTAAACCAATAACGCCATCTAATTTAGCATTATCTAATTGCGTACCAATTAAATTCGCACCAATTAAATAAGCCCCCACTAACAACGCGCTGGTCAAATTGGTATTGAGCAAATTAGCATTAGAAAGATTAGCATCCGTTAGATTCGCTCCGATTAAATTGGCATCGCTGAGATCCGCACGCACCAACTTGGCTTCACTAAGATCGGCACTCAAGAGTTTAGCCGAGATCAGATTCGCCGTACTTAAGTTCGCTCCGCCCAGATCGGCACTGCTCAAATTAGCACTATTAAATTTTGCTCCAATCAGATTTGCGCCAACCAGTTTGGCTGCGCTTAGATTTGCCTCGCTCAAAGTAGCATTAACTAAAGTAGCAAAAGTCAAATCAGAAGCACTTAAAATCGTCCCGTTGAGATTAGCATCAAATAAGTTAATGCCTTTGGCATCCGCGCCCCTAATATTGGCTCGGGTCAGGTCGGCATTAACAAAATTGGCATAACTCAGATCGGCACCACTGAGGTTAGCGCCACTGAGGTTAGCACCGCTAAGATTCGCACAGTACAAATTAGCACCACTGAGGTCAGCGCCACTGAGGTCAAAATTGCTCAAATTGGCGTGACTCAAGTCTCCGCCTTGGCATTTCTTCGTTTCGAGTAATCTTTCGATATCTCCAGTATTGTCAGCCATATTTCTTTGTTGAATGGGTGGGGGTGCAAGTCAACCAAAATGATAGCAGGAATGGGTTTTCAATACATCAATCGCCATGAAACCAAGCGGTCAGCGCTACGGCGATCGCATCTGCTGCATCGTCGGGTTGGGGTAAAGACTCCAAGTTCAACTCCCGCGCTACGGCTTCCTTGATTTCCTGTTTGTCGGCATTGCCATATCCAGTTAAAGACTGTTTCACCTGACCTGGCGTAAATTCCACATAAGGTAACTCAGCTTGAGCCAATACTAACATTACCACTCCCCTCGCTTGCGCTACCGCAATGGTATTGCCCATGCGATAAAAGAATAATTTTTCAATAGACACCAAATCCGGTTGAACTTCCCGGATCAACTCCTGTAAGTCATCGTAGATCGTACAGAGTCGTTCTCCAAAGGGTGTTTTTGCTTGGGTTTCGATAATGCCAAAATCCAGTAACTCTACGGTGGCCTCCTTTATCCCCGCAGGACAAGCGATCGCCCCAAATCCTAACCTCGCCAAACCGGGATCGATCCCTAAAATTCGTATTGGTTTTGCGTCCAAAGTTTGCCCCTTTTTTTCTTTTTCTCCTACCATTATCTTTGATTCTTGAATTCCCTGCGATCGCGGGTCGGAGTTGGTAAAATAGCCGCGATCGACGCGACTCAATAAATCACCCCTTAAAATAACCAATAACAAAATTATCGTTATGGTTGGTCTAATAGAACAAGCCCTACGCTCCCTAAAAATGGAAAAATCGAGTTTTGCGACGGTCGGTCGAAGGACTCCCAAGCGCATGAATCACTGGTTTAAATGGCTGGCTCCCGGTTTGCTGATCAAACGTTGGTTGTTGATCAGTACAACAGGAATTCTCTGTGCTGTTTTGGGGCTGGCCATTTGGGTGGGACTGACCCCCATTTACCGTTTAATGGGATTTGCTTCGGATATTTTAGAGACGATCGCCCGCATTCTTCCCAGTTATATTTCTGGACCCCTGGCGATCGCCTTGGGGCTTTTCCTTGTTTTTTGGGGACAAAGCCGCAGTTTTGGGTCCATCGCCGGAGTCCTCAAACCGGAAAGTGATGAAGAGTTGATCGATGTCCTCACCGCCCATCGCCGCTTGAACCGGGGACCGAAAATCGTTGCCATTGGCGGTGGAACGGGGCTTTCTACCCTGTTGAGGGGATTAAAGGAGTATAGTGCTAATATTACCGCTATTGTCACCGTTGCGGACGATGGCGGCTCCTCGGGACGATTGCGCCGAGAAATTGGCGTGCTTCCTCCTGGGGATATTCGCAACTGTGTCGCAGCCCTCGCAGCCGAAGAAAAATTGCTGACGGAGTTGTTTCAATATCGTTTTAATGCGGGGGATGGCTTATCTGGGCATAGTTTTGGCAATCTCTTCCTGACGGCTATGAGTGAAATCACCGGGGACTTGGAGACGGCGATCGCCGCTAGTTCCAAGGTTTTAGCCGTTAAGGGGAGTGTACTGCCCGCGACCCTCGCCGATGTGCGCCTATGGGCAGAATTGGAGGATGGACGGCGCATTGAAGGGGAATCCAATATTCCCAAAGCTGAAGGAAAAATCGTGAGGTTGGGTTGTCTCCCGGCTAACCCTCCCGCCCTCCCTGCGGTTATTAAAGCCATTAAAGAGGCGGATTTTATTATTATGGGGCCGGGGAGTCTTTACACCAGTGTTATCCCTAATTTGCTTGTTCCTGACATCCGCGACGCGATCGCCAAAAAGAAGGTCCCTCGCATTTATGTTTGCAATATTATGACTCAACCTGGGGAAACCGACGGCTATACCGTGTCGGATCACATTCGGGCGATCGACCGTGTTTGCGATCGCCGTTTATTTGATGCTGTTATCGTCCAAGGGAGTTCTCCTTCAGCCCAATCTCTGATCCGTTATGCTCAAGATAATTCCCATCCGGTTTTCCTCGATCGCGAAGCGGTGACTCAATTAGGACGACGGATTGTTCCTGCTAATATTATGGACGAAGATCGCGAGACGGGATATGTGCGTCACAATCATCAACGTCTTGCTAAAGTTTTATTGCGCTGGTACGAAAAGACTCATGGGTTTAAGTTTCAATAATCATGATTGAGAAGGCACAATTAGAGAATGCAGAGGAAACTTTAGAATTAGGGCGAGAATTGGGGCGATCGCTACCCGTCAATACGACAATTCTTCTGTTTGGGGATTTGGGAGCAGGTAAAACAACCCTGGTGCAAGGATTAGGAGAAGGGTTAGGAATTCGCGATCCCATTGTCAGCCCGACTTTTACGTTAATTAATGAATATTTAGAGGGACGTTTACCCCTTTATCATTTAGATTTGTATCGTTTAGAACCAGAAGATGTGCTGGGCATTACCCCAGAAATTTATTGGGAAGGAATCGAAGTCACTCCAGGGATTACCGCCATTGAATGGCCGCAACGCTTACCCTATAAACCCCCCACCTATTTAGAAATTTATCTCGAATTCTCTGGCGATCGCGCCAGGCAAATTCGGCTCAATTCTGTGGGGTAGAATCAACGAATGGCAAAAGAAGCAAGATCGACCATCGATCTTGCTTCTTTTTTGCTTCTCTTGCTGGAAAAAACCTCTGGGAGTACAAAATGAATTGAGGAAATGTTAATTCATTTTTAAATAAGCGGCTTCGGCTTCCAAATTCTTTAATAATTGGTCATCTCCTGTAGCCCGAGCTGCTTCCATGCGGTGTTGCAAACTCTTCCGTAAGTTATCGCGATGGTTAGCGGCGGCGTTTTTTAAGATTTCTTTACGATTATTGTTCATCATGGGTCTGCTCCGATTGCTTGATTACCTATATTGTTATGGTATCGTAACTTCTCGGAAAAAAGTATCGATTGTTACAAAAAATTTACGATTTGCTATTTCGGTTTATGGAGGATAGGCAAGCAAAAACGGGGGGAATCATTGCGCTACTCAGTGACTTTGGTTTACAGGATGTTTATGTTGGGGTGATGAAAGCCGCGATCGCGCAAATTAATCCCCAATTAACGGTTATCGATCTCACCCACCAAATTCCCCCTCAAAACATTGCGGCAGGGCGCTTTTGCTTGTTGAATGCTTATGCTTATCTGCCGCCAAAAACCGTTTGCGTTGCAGTGGTCGATCCAGGGGTGGGTAGCGATCGCCGAGGGATAGCAATAGAAATTGAAGATCGATGCTTTGTTGCCCCGGATAATGGGCTATTGAGCGGCATTCTACAGCATCCCGAGGCGATCGCCGCCGTTCACCTCGATCGCCCCGATTATTGGCGCACCGGATCCCCAAGTGCGACGTTTCACGGACGGGATATTTTTGCCCCAGTGGGGGCGCATTTGGCCAATGGCGTACCCTTAGCCAAGGTGGGTACGGCGATCGATCCCCGCAGTTTAATTCGTTGGCAATTTCCTCCCCTAAAAACTACCCCTACAGAGATTTGCGGTTGCGTCCAATATATCGATCGCTTTGGTAATTTAGTCAGCAATATTCCCGCCGCATCGGTTGCAGGAAAATCTTGGGGGGTAAAATGGCAGGGGGAAAAAATTCCCTCGGGTCGCGCGTATAGCGATCGCCCTGTAGGTGAATTAGTTGCCCTCATTGGCAGTCATGGCTGGGTAGAAATTGCTGTCAATGGAGGCAATGCGCGGGATCGATTAGGATGGGATTATGGCGGCGCGATCGCCATTACAATCAATGATTGATTATGGCGATTAAAGAAGGGCTTTGGGACTGTCCGACTTGTCAAACGAAAGGGATTTTAGGACGCTATCGAGAGTGCGACAATTGCGGCGCACCTCGTCCCGAAGGGGTTCGCTTTTACCTTCCCCAAAATGCGCCCAATGTCACCAATACAGAACAATTGGCGATCGCCAAAGCGGGTGCAGATTGGATCTGCGAGTACTGCGGTGCGAGTAACCGGGTGAAGGAGGAGAATTGCGTAGAGTGCAGTGCGCCAAAAAGTGAGATAACACAAGCGGTCAAGGAATACAGTACAGCAAATATTCCTCGCAGTCCTAAAGCGCAAACTCTTCCTCGCCAAAAGAGAATGCCTTCTTCTTCAATTCCTACTGCTGTAGTTCGTTCCAGCATGAGTACGAAAAAAGGCAAAGGAAGAGGTTATAAATGGTGGCTGGGAATCATTGCGATCGCTGCTTCGGTGGTTGTGGGTTTGGCTATCTTTCTCTTTCGACCCATTACAGTTGAAGCAACAGTTTCGGGATTAAGTTGGGAACGAAAAGTAACGATTGAAAAACTAACAACGGTGACAGAATCAGACTGGTCTATTCCTGCTGGTGGTCGCCTTTTAAGTCAGCGAGAAGAGATTCGCCGCTATAAACAAGTTCTCGACCATTATGAAACAAAAACCCGTCAAGTTTCCGAGCAAGTTAAGACGGGAACGGAGAGTTATAATTGCGGAACGCGAGATTTGGGAAATGGTTATTTTGAGACTAAAACTTGTACGCGAGATGTTTATGAAACAAGGACAAAAACGGAAACTTATGACGATCCTATTTATCGAGATGAACCGATTTATGAAACGAAATATACTTACGAAATCGATCGCTGGTTGCGCGATCGCGTCGAGGTTGCTTCAGGGGTAACAAAACAAACTTATTGGCCGGATTTTGTTTTAAACGCGAAGGAACGGGAAGGAGGGCGATCGCAGGATTATAAAGTGTATTTTACAGGAGAAAAGGGAGAAAGTTATACTCTCGAACTCGATCCCGATTTTTGGAGTACCTTCGATCCTGGAGAGTCTCAGATTCTTAAGGTCAATCGCTTGGGGGGTGTAAAATTGGCAGAGTAGAATTGATTGATGCGATCGCAGCTAATGGTAAATATCGATGTACTTTAACTGTACAATAAATGTTCTGGATCGAGCCAGACAATATAAAAAATATCTCCTAGGAAAAAACCGTGCATCCTACCATATTCATTTGCAGAAAGCGACAGTTGATAGGGAGTATCTACCAATTGTTCTTCATTAGGAATATTAAAACAATTCTCGCTAGTTTCACTCCATTCTATGGGATGACAGCGAATTGATGGACTGCGATCGCGCAATAATTCTTGTACAGTCCAACTTGAAAAATCTTTCAATCTTTCTAAAAGAGTCACAAAGTAGGTAGAGTCTTGATTTTGTACAGCAAACTTCGAGTTATCTACCTGCCAATATTTAAAAGAGAAACTGAGACCTCGTGGCGGCTCTATTTCGGTTCTAAATGTCTTGTCAAACGGCTGCGACTTCTGAATTCTTTTCTTTTTCTTGGGTTTGGACACGCGCAGCGTAATACTCCTCGATCCATGCTTTTTCAATAATAGCATGAGAAGGTTCGTCTGCCAGCAAATTTCCTCTTGCTTGTTGCCAAGGTGCTTCAATATGAGTCATTTTTTCCAACTCATAAGTATCACAAGCAAAATATTCGTTTGCTACCTCCTCCAGAAAACTTACAATATCTGGAGATAATTCTGGTTTCACTTCTTCATCAATAGGGTGCCAGCCAAACTTTTTATATTTTTGATATAGTTTGGGAATAGCTGGACCGTGAATCCATGCTTCAAAATCGTCCTCAAATAAAGGCTTTTCAAATAAAGCTAAATGCCATGCTTGAGCATAATACACTAACTTCTGGAGCTTCAAATTACTGAGAAAAGAGCCTGTTTCATTGGCCAGCCAGATAAAATAATTGGCAATATCAAAGCAATTTAACACTTAATTTATCCCTCACTAAAAACAATTATTCGTCTTTTTCAACCCCTCCCATACGGGCGATCGGCCAAAAACGTACCGCAGCACGACCGATAATCTTTTCGTAAGGAACGATACCCCAACAACGGCTATCATAACTATTACTGCGATTATCTCCCAAGACTAAATAAGACCCTTCCGGAACAGTAACGGGTTCTGATAAATAAGGTTTATCCGGTTGGAAACGACAGATATTAACCTCAGTCGAGTCCTTGCGAGCAATATAATCTTCATCTAAAGATTTGCCATTAATGTAAACTTTTTTATCTTTTAACTCAACAGTTTCCCCCGGCAAACCCACTACCCGCTTAATAAAAGCATCGTGAAAGTTTTGACGTTCGAGGGCATCTGTGGGATTAAAGACAATAATATCGCCACGCATGGGCTTGCGAAACCGATAGCTCATTTTTTCGATCATCAGGCGATCGTTGATTTCGAGGGTAGGTAACATCGACTCTGAAGGAATGTAACGCGCTTCAGCAACAAATTGACGAATGCCGATCGCCAGCACTGCACTCAGGGCGATAGTTTTAAGTGCTTCGACGGAAGTACTTCGTAAGCTGGACATAAGCTAATCAATAATCACAGAATTACAACAAAAAATTACGAGTTTCGGGATCAGAAAAATTTTTAGAGGCTAATTTACCTATCATAGCCTGTACATTGTTTAATTTTAACTTTGCCATGTTTTCCGACACCGATCGCCTCATTCGCCATGCCCAGATTATCCTCCCAGACGGCGATTCTTTGCTTGGGGACGTACAAATACGCCAAGGTAAAATTGCTCGTATTGCTGAGGCGATCGCGCCGGAAGCTGGAGATGATGTCCTTGACGCGCAAGGGTTGACAATGTTTCCAGGAGTCGTCGATCCGCAAGTCCATTTTCGCGAACCGGGTTTGGAGTACAAGGAAGACTTATTTACGGCGACTTGTGCGTGTGCTCGGGGTGGGGTGACTTCCTTCCTAGAAATGCCCAATACGCGCCCTTTAACCACCACTCAGGCAATACTCGACGATAAGTTAAAGCTGGCATCTCAGAAGTGTTTGGTCAATTATGGCTTTTTTATGGGGGCGACGGCGGAAAATTTACCGGATCTGCGAGAAGCAAACCCATCTTGCGGGATTAAAATCTTTATGGGATCGGCACATGGGGCTTTATTGGTCAGCACAGAAGCAGAGATTGAACCCATTTTTGCAGAAGGAACGCGCTTAATTGCCGTTCATGCAGAAGATCAGCAGAGAATTCGCGATCGCCGCCAACAATTTCAAGGCATTACCGATCCGGTCATTCACTCCACCATACAGGATCGAAAAGCTGCCCTCAATGCCACCCAACTCGCCCTCAAACTGTCCAAAAAATATCAACGTCGTCTCCATATCCTTCACCTTTCAACAGGAGATGAAGCGGAATTATTGCGCCAAGATAAACCCGCTTGGGTAACAACAGAAGTCACCCCCCAACATTTGCTTTTAAATGAAACTGCTTACGAAAAGATCGGTACCTTAGCACAGATGAATCCTCCTTTACGAACTGCTAAAGATAATAAGATTTTATGGCAAGCATTAAAGGATGGCGTTATTGATTTTATCGCTACGGATCACGCCCCTCATACTTTAGAAGAAAAAGCGAAAGGCTATCCCAATTCTCCTTCAGGAATGCCAGGGGTAGAAACATCTTTAGCTGTAATGTTGACGCAAGCGAAGGAAGGTAAATGCAGTTATGCACAAATCGCGAATTGGATGTCTGCAAAGCCAGCAGAGGCTTATCAAATCCCCAATAAGGGCAAAATCAAAGAAGGCTATGATGCGGATTTAGTTTTAGTAGATTTAGAAAATTATCATCCCGTATTGCGGGAGGAAGTTGTTTCTAAATGTGGCTGGAATCCCTTTGAAGGCTGGAATTTAACCGGGTGGGCGCGATATACCATTGTGGGCGGACAAGTCGCTTTCGATCGAGGAACCATCAATACAGAAGTGCGAGGAAAAGCGTTAAAATTTGGCTAGTTTCTTGTTTTATGATTATGTTCAAACGATTCATTATTGCGGGTTTTCTGTTGACTTCTCTTGGCTGTAGTCTGTTGGCGCAGGAAAGCGATCGCGGTCAATACAATTCTCTCGATCCCCAGGAGTTTCTCTCTTCCCGACAGCTATTCGATAGTCCTCATCCTCGCCAGGTTGCCCTTGCCTTATTTGAGGAAAATACGAGAGAATCAGAAGGGAGAAAATCTGAAGCTATTTCTATTGAATACCCAACTTGGGAACTTGCTATTGTTACGATCGCCATCGTGGGTTTAGCTGATGATTCTCTGCGGGGTCGTCGCTACCGTTTAGAGTTTCAATATAATGAGAGTCATTGGCAATTAGATTGGGTAGGTTCTCAGGTTCAATGCCGGGAAGGGAGAGGACATCAAAATTGGGGACGCGATCGCTGTTTTTAAGATAAATATCGCGATCGCATTTGGTAAACTAAAAGCATCGATCTCGCCCGAAGCCTATGACCCTTGCAATTGACCAACCCATACAACAGAGGCTGCTGAACTTTAGTGAGTTCCTTGCTCGTCACGGTGGCGATAACCGCTATGAACTGATTGATGGAGAGGTTTTTGACTTGGAACCAACCGGCCGACATGAGGAAGTTGCTGCTTTTATTACGACAAAAGCCTGCGTTCAGATTGACAGAGCAGGTTTACCTTGGTTCGTTCTTCAACGAGGACTATTTCGCCCTTCTGATGCTGGGATAACGGCATTTCGGCCTGATGTCGCAGTCGTCGATCGCGCGGAACTTATCGGAGAGCCACTTTGGCCAGAGCGATCGATTCTGACGCGGGGTGATTCGATTAAATTTGTTGCAGAAGTCGTTAGCGGTAATTGGCAAAATGATTATGCCCGTAAGGTTGAAGACTATGCAACGGTAGGCATTCCCGAATATTGGATTGTAGACTATGCGGGGTTAGGGGGAATCCGGCACATTGGGAAGCCAAAGCAGCCCACCCTTTCTATCTGTACTCTGGTGGATGGAGAGTATGACATTCAATTACTCCGAGGCGATCGCGCGATCGCTTCTATTACTTTTCCCAATCTGAACGTGACGGCTGAACAAGTATTGAGAGCAGGTCGGTAACACCCCTGTTCTTTATTTTGCGGCAGGATTTAGCCCTTGTCAAAACTCTTCGCAAGCCTCGCGTTAAACTTATTGTCGCTCCTTTTCCAGACCGTCAACGCAGTTATTTCCTTCCTGTCCAAAGTCCCATTGACAATGTATTCTTAAGAATAAAAATATCCGATTCTCAGGGAAATAACAATGCCAGAAGAATTTACGCCATCCCAAACACCAACACTGGAGACTACAATTGTTCCCAGTCAAGCCTCTGAACTTGTAAAATCTGAATCTGTAAAGTCCGATCGCGTTGCTGACTTTGAAAAGATCAGTCGTATTATCTCTCCTTATTTTACCGTTCTTGTCGGGCTATATTTATACGAAAGTAATTTTTGGATTGGGTTTTTATTTATTGGATTGGGAATGTTCGCCCTATTAAAAATATCGATCGCGGATATTAAAAAGGCGATCGCGGCAATTAAATCTTTTTTTGGCTTACAAGAAGAATTGTGAATGAAGGCAAAAGGTAGGTTTGTGCCTTAAACTAATTGCGCTAAATTTCAATTGGGACGGAGATTTTTAGCTTTTTCCAAATAAACGTGAATCATCATGCGATCGCACTTCCTGCGAGTCGTGATTTTTAGGCGATCGCTTTTTAGTATTGCGAAATTAGACTGCTTTTCAAAATCTGCGTTAACAATTCCTGATATCATACAGTTCTCTTTATTCGTCCACCAAATCGTCGAACGTGGCGAGAACCAACTCGCACAATCCAGATTTGAGCATTTGGATGACGGGCTTCGAGCTTAGTGCAAGCAGCTATTTCACGCGCATCAATTTCAAAGTCTCCAGTTTCGAGGTCGATCGCCACAATCTTCCCGTGATTACCTGCTTCGACTTGTGAGCGTATTTGCGTTTGGTAAATTAGATCGCCACGTTGGGCGAATTCTTCTTTGCTATAGCGGGGTTGACGGACTACCATAATTTGGATTTTCCTCTATCGTTGCCTTATTTCTCATTATAACTAACCAGAATCTGCTCCAAATAGATTGCTTTCGTTAAAATAAAAATAAGGTGCGTTACACTTCGTTAACGCACTCTACAAGATCGGCGATCGTAGGAGAGTAATGTATTGCGATCGCACTTCCTGCGAGTCGTGATTTTTAGGCGATCGCGTAACTATAGAATAAAATTATAACTGACTTCAAAACAGCAAACTCTATGCTAGAAGCAAATGTACGCGACAACAAAGAGCTTTCCCAGCTAATCCAACAAGCCAACTCTAAGCGAGAAGCGATCGCCTTAATCCAAGAAGGGCAACCAAAAGCAGTGCTGTTAAGTTTAGCAATGTTTCAATATTTGATAGGGATTAGCGATCGCCGAGAACAGCTATCAAACGAAGGATTTGCAACGATGTCGCATCAACTTTTTACCAAATCTGGCTATGACTCGACCGACAAAATTATGGAACTTATTCAGGATGTAAAACAAGAAATATCCACAGAAAGAGAGCAAAGGCTAATAATTACTAAGGCGATCGCTTAACAATCATTTGTCTTTGCGATCGCTATTAATGTGAGTCGTGATTTTTAGGCGATCGTATCAACAATCTATCTTCATAAAGGCGATCGCTATTCCTGTGAAACCTCATTAAAACTAATACCATAATTATCTGAATCATCTTCACTACTTACAAAATATGCACAGATTGCAAGATGATCATTTTCGACAATATGTAAATGATTTAGATAGTTTTTTGCTCTGGGAAACACACGCCAACTCACTGGTCGATGTGATATCGGATCAAATCCACTTTCTGTCAAAGAGAATAAATTATCTCCAATTTCGATTACTGCACCAAACAAACCAGATCTAACTAAAACACGAGAGGAAATTGGCAACTTGAGAGGCATAGTATTATTAGTTTTTATATCTTGTAATACATTAATATATTTTCCTATTACTTCACTTCTTATTACTTCACCATTGTTTAAAAGTGAGAATAGTTTTCTCCCTGCCATCCAAGAATAAATAATAGAGGCTTGGCTGTCATTATCAATTTTTATAGTTTCAGGAGTTTGTCTTTTTAGTCTATTTAGATTGGGATAGAAGCTATCAGGTATCTTACCTTCTCGAGGTTTTTTTGGGAGTTCGGCAAAAACTGATATGTAAGCTCCATCTTTAGAGTTAGTAATCAGATTTTTCCCAATCCATTCACAGTCATATGAATTAATCTCAATAGTCTTAATGTCTTCGCCTCCTATAATTTTTGTATTGCGTGGAAAGGCAGTAATTATACCGTTGGAACCTGCGGCAATAGCAATCCTAGAATTATCATTTGGAGATATTTTATAAGCATATTTATCCCACAGTTGAAGTCGTGTATCCTGAGCAAGTCTCTTAGAACCAAAATCAAGATTCACTCTATCAACACCATTCTCATCAGCAATGTAAAGACGGTTACTGTATACATTAATGTCAGTTGACCAAACCTTCAGTCGTAGCGTTTCTCCCAATTTATGTTCTTTAAGCTGTTCTTCTTCAATGTATATTTCCTGATACTCACCCTCGACTAAATTTAAACCTTTGCGGCAATCTTTCAAGAAATTATATAAAGGCCGCCTGTCTGAAATATTAGACAGCAGACCCTCCCAGTTATAGATTGATATTTGTGAATTTGCACTAACTAAAAACAGTATTCCAGAGTAGATAAATGAATCAATAAAGTCGCCTTCAATTTTGATAGAAATATATTTATGGTTCATATAGAAAACTTTCCTTGTTGAATTCTACGCTTATCTCTTTTATCAATTAAATTCTCTTTACGCCACAATTCAAGGACTAAATCAGGGGGAATATCATCATCTTTAGGATGTACAGGATATCCATGCCAATCTGAATTAGAATCACACCGATACTTAGCTATACAAAGATCATTTTCTAAATCTTCCCCAATCTTTGATATTTTTGAGTCTTTTTTCATTACAGCCCATAATATTCCATCCTTATACCAATCTTTAGTACTGGCTATACCGAATAACTGAACCTCATTCCATTCCGGAACTTTCCAAACACTAGCAGTTTGTGAAGGCCTAGATGCTCTGTGTTTAGGATTTATCTTGTATGACGAGAATCTTGGAAGCATTTTTTCAAGTTAAAAATGAAGTAATCGTTCAGAGGGTCTAAATCTGATAATCTAGAACTCATGGAAGAAAAAAAACTAAACTACTAGAGACAACAGAAATTGACGAAAATGATTAGAATAAAACTCTAGTCAGCGTCAGAAATCTGGTGTTGAAATTAGTGCGATCGCCGATCTTGTAGGTTGGGTTGCGTTCCTTAACCCAACTATGGGAAATGATAAACTCATTTTAGGTTACTGCGTGCCGACTCAAGTGCGATCGCCGATCTTTTAGGGGCATTATAACTGTGTTTTTGGCTAACTGTCAAGTTACTGCGATCACTTTCTCCGATGAAGTGAGATCGCATTAACAATCTATCTTCTAAAGGCGATCACTATTCCTGTGAGTCGTGATTTTTAGGCGATCGCTCTTTATCATTTACAAAACCGCGATCGCACTCAAACTTCCCAAAAATTCAGTAGGTTGGGTTAAGGAAAGCAACCCAACAAATTAAATGAAAATGGTATTAATTAATTCGTTTTGGAGAGGAGATATTGTTTGTACAGAAATGTTGGGTTTCCCTTCATCAACCCAACCTACAGATCGGCGATCGCACTAGCAGTACTAGAAACATGGCATTAACAACTCATGATATTCGGAAGTTCCAAATTCAGATTGCAACAGTATCTTCCTTTACAACTTCTCATATTTATAAGTTTGATGGAATTAGAGAACCTACATCCGAAGTACTTAAATCAGTATTTTCAACGGAATTAGAAGATGCTGTGTAGTCTGGACTCACATCTAATTCTAATTCATTTTTATCTTTAGAAAGGTATATTTCCAATTGTTTTGTTGAATCATAAAACTCTATATCTAAATCTTTAAGTATTTTAAAGAAGTGATTATTATCAATTAAATCTGGAGTACTCGACGAAATCCATCCCTTTTTAAGTCCTTCGTATGCTAACAACCAACGTTGAGAAAAGAAAGAATCTTCTGTTATATCTTTTTCTATATCAGAAAAAGCAGTAGGATAGTCAGGATAGTCGTCAATCAAAGCTGTATTCTTAAGTATATCAAGCAGTATCAGCAAAGAAATGGAATCTTTCATCTGAATAACACTGTCTACTAAAGATTTTTTAATTTTAATTTCAAATGTTTTGGCTAGCCAAAGTGCCCAAGCTACTTCAAAATTGTGTCTTACTGGACTATGATTTTCTATAATGAGTTCAATCAACTCATATAATTTCGTTTTGGAATCATTATCAAGATAGCTTTTATATGTCAATAAGATTCTAGTTACTATGTCCAAAATTGCAGGTTCAATTAATGCTGACTTTAATAACAAATCTTCAAAAATTTTCCAGCTTTTCTTCGTGATTGTTACAGTTCTAAATTCAAATATTTTTAGTGCATATTTAAAAATCCAATCTGAGCGTTGACTGTTTTCATCAATGAGTCCCCATACCAAACTAAAGTAGTGCTTAATACTGTTACTCAAGCTTGTTTCCTTGAAATGGAATTGATTAAAAATCAGAGTAAATTTGTCCTCAAATGCAAATGGAAACTCTTTGATTCTAAGCTTGCTTTCATTTATCTCTAGCTGAAAATCGTTTAAAATCCTTTGTAATCCTTTTAAAACTCTATCTGCTTCATCTCTGGTTGAGACATATAAATAATAATCATCATAGTAACGACAGCCTTTAAGTTTAATGTTACTAAACTCATCTTGTAAAATACTGTCAATTCTGCAAGCAATAAGCTCTGAAATAATGTGTGAAGTATCTGGTCCTATGGGTATCCCAATTGACTGGCGATCTTGGCAACTTCTAACAGAAATATCAATATCGTCCGCGAACTTATACAGTTCTGCGTTTTTATCTTTAGCCTTTATGAGAGCCTTCAAATCTTTATTCTTTTTATTATAATAAGACTTTGCTTCTTCTTTCCCTAGAAAAGCCCATGCTATTGAATGTGTGTAGATTGTAGGATAAAATTTAGAAATATCTACACGAATCTCGATTAGCTTACTTAGTGAAGCACTAATTTTGTGATCTTTAAAATCGGAAACACTTTTACTAAGTGTAGATACAGAACGTTTAATAGGATTTATCTCTGGTTCCGGCAAACTTCGAGAATATTCTGACAAATCAAATACGGTCTTAAATTTTTGCCAGTGGGCTACAATTTTCTCAGATAGATCTATAAAGTGCTTTGGATTAGGAATATATAAAAAACGTCTCGATAGTTTTCCTTTAGAAATAGAAAAGTCTACAGCTTTAGACGATCCATATTTATTTTTATTATTCCCGTGTTGCTCCAAGGTTGTTGTCCAAGTTTGAATTATGGAATCAATGTTTTGTGATAATTGAGAAGTATTAAATGGAGGTGGTAGTTCTTTAGGAAAATAGCCCCGTTCTATAAGATTTTTCAGCTCAAGCATTGTTAGGTGAATTTAAGGTGAAATAATTTTCCAATTATAGCATACGTTGAAGTGGGAAAGAATTCTTACGGTATCCAATAAAGCGGAGATATTCTGACAGATGAGAGTTTCCGAGGCGATCGCCTCAATAATCCATCTCCTAAAGCCGATCGCACTTCCTGTGAGTCTTAAATTTTTAGGCGATCGCTTTTTTAAAATTTGATAAGATGGCGATCGCGTGTTGTGGGAATGAGATGACGATTACCCTCGGTAAAAGTTATCATAGAGTCAAAAGTAAAAAATTGCCATGCAGACTCAAAAACTCATCCTAACCCCCGCCGAATTAGAAGACTTTCAAAATTTTGGTACTCAAAATATACCGCGACCTACCTCAACAGAATTGGCGATCGCGGATGCTATTATTGCTGAAGCCTGGAAACTTGCCGAAGAATCTGGCCATCAGTCCCCTGAAAAAATCTGGTCAGAACTTGATAGTATTCGTACTAAAATAGCTAACCGTGACGCAATTACTCCCTAAAGTTATTCTCGATACTTCCGTATTTGTTGCCGCACTACTCAGTAAGAATTCTCAGAGTTCTCCACCTCAAGTATTAGATGCTTGGCGCAACAGCAAATTTACCCTTATCATGTCTCCTCAACTATTACAAGAATTAATTGTTATCTTAAATCGGCAAACCGTTTCTTTACTTGATATTCAATTGTTAATTACAGTAATTGCAAAAACTAGCTTGTTTATTCCTGGAGCTTATGAAACAACAATTTTGGACAATATAGACCCTAACGACAATATTTTTTTAGCGGCTGCTTACGAAGCAAAAGCAGATTATTTAGTCAGCTTGGATCGGCGGCATTTACTCCCTCTAAAATATTTTCACGGTACCCAAATTCTGAGTCCTTCACTTTTTTTAAGGATGTTATGAAGTCCAATATTTCAGATTATATTAAAGTCCTTTTTCTAAATGCGATCGCTTTTTCTGATGAAGCGCGATCGCTATTACTGTGAGCCGTGATTTTTAGGCGATCGCATTAACAATCTATCTTCTAAAGGCGATCGCAATTCCTGTGAGTCGTGATTATTAAATGCTATGGCAATGGCAGATATGAAATTCGATCACTGTACTCGTCATCCAGAGAAGCAAGAGCAGCCAATACTAATTCCTCAATTGTCTCACCCAAACTCATGCTTGGATTGATTTGGAAGATTCCAAGAATGTGATGCCCCTGAGCAAGATGATCGATTAGATGGACAGGCATAGAACTCCGATTATTCGTTACAAGAATAAAATCATATCTTTCACACCAAAGCAGGATATCAGGATCTAAAGTACCTTTTGGTGGTGTGTTGGGATCGCCAATTGACCAAACTACTAAATCAGGTTCTTTGCGACGTAACTGTATTTGATAAATTGGGTTGAGATTTTCATCCATCAAATACTTGATTTGCATAGGATTTTCCTAGTGTTAGTCGTTCGGCTCGAAGTTGACGTAATTTTTCGGAGATTGGCGGCGGATTAAGTTTTTGCTCTTCTCTCATTTTGTTTCCCCACTCTAGCCAATTAGCGAGGTACTCACTGATCTGTTGTTTGTTATGAAGATAGTAGAGAACTGTGGCATAAACCTGTTCTAGGCTTAATGATAGATAGGTTTTAGCAATTTCTTCAGGTGTTCGACTGCGATAAATGTAGTCATACAAAACTGTTTCAATGCCAATTCGCGTACCTTTTAGGCGAATGTCATTGGTAGCGAGAAAGATAAAATAATCTTCTAGTTGCATAGTTTATGTCTCCAGAATATTAGAACTAAACCGAATATTTTAAATGAATTTCTCCCACAGATGCCGACCATTCCAGCATCTCTAAATCTGCTTTTTTGAAAGCTCTTTTCTGCTTATTTTGCTTGTTTTCTCGCGTTACCGTTTTCTCGGCGTAATACTCCACTGACTTTCCTAGACCAATTCTGCTAAACTCCAATCGGGACGGAGATTTTTAGCCTTCCTTAAATAAACGTGAATTATCTTGTTTTGGGGTTGGGGAGTATTGACATGAATAAGAACCCGAATACAACATTCTAAACTGCCTTTCACGTACATTTGCTGAACATCAAGAAGGGGGACATTATCCCATTTGGGGCGATCGCGGGCGATCGCGGCAGGAAAAATTGCATCGAGATCGCGGGTTGCAGTAAATGTAGCACTCACAATCTCTTCGGGATCTAATTGATTTTGCCTTTCGATCTCCTCAATTAACTCGGTAACTGCAATGCGAATCGCTTTCACACTATTTTCTGTCACCGTCGTTGCGCCGCGAATAGCCCGCACTTTCCACTCCACTAGCATATCCTCCTTGATTTAATTTAACGGATAATCGATCGCCGATCGCTGTTAGGGTCGGTATAACCATAAAGGTTGCCCTTCTGTTACCATTTCAAATTCTAACCAATTCAAGGTCATTGACAACCGCGATCGCTTCGATATTGCGCGTCCCGATAAAACTCGCATTAATAAAGGTTTCTTTTCCTCGATAGTATTACATTGAGCTTTTTCGGGGTCTAGCTTAACTAATTCGCAAAGCCAGCGACGGGCATCTTCTTCTGTTCCCAGGCGATCCACCATCCCTAATTCTAGAGCTTGCTGTCCCGTAAAAATACGCCCATCGGCAAAACTTTTCACCGTTTCAACCTCTAAATTGCGTCCTTCTGCTACTGTTTCAACAAATTGTCCGTAGCTGTTATCGATCAAATCCTGTAGAATTGCCTTCTCTTCTGGGGTTGATTCGCGATCGAAAGCCAAAATATCTTTGTAGGGTCCCGATTTAAACGTTTTAAAGGAAACGCCAATTTTATCTAATAAACGTTCGAGATTATTCCCCCGTAGAATTACCCCAATACTCCCCGTAATTGTGCCTGGATTTGCGACAATACTATCGGCACCGACTCCCACATAAACGCCTCCCGATGCAGAAATATTGCCATAACTGGCGACGACTTTAACCCCTTTTTCGCGGATTCGCTTTAAACCATCATAAATTTCTTGGGAGTCTCCAACAGTTCCCCCTGGAGAATCGATGCGTAATAAGATTGCGGGATATTTTTCCTCTTCAATGGTTTTTAACGCTTTGAGGACTCGTTTGCGCGTTTCCGTGGCGATCGCGCCAGTAATTTCAATGCGGGCAATTTGTTTGCGCTTGTTGGGTTTAAACGGCCAGATCATAGACTAATTGGAATCTCCTAGGTTTCGCGATTTCCCGGCTTATCGGGTGAAGCATTGCTGGTTCGATCAGCAGCACCCCCTCCAGTATATAACGCTTATCGGGGGCAATTTTGTGAAAATGTCCCTGCAATTTTCAAGGAAATAATTACCTGCGAGCAATTTCCACAATTGTTTCATTATCTTTCAATTGAAAAATACGATCGCCAACCCCATCTTTTCCCCATACTTTCACTGATTTTACTGGGACGTAAAGCAAGCGCTGAGTCTGAGAAATTGCCACAAAGCGTTGATTTTCCGGGGGTGCTACCATAATTCCCACTAGGCGATCGCCTTTATCGACAAACTGCATCACTTGCGTACCAATATCGCCGCGATTCACCTTACGAATGAGATTTAAAGGAATGCGTTTGGCGTAACCTTGTTGGGTGACAATCAACAAATCTTGCTCCGGTGGAAGCGTTATCCCCCCGATAATTTCTTCCTTAACCCGTACCCGCGTCGCTTGATTTCCGAGGGTATTGCGTCCCATCACCGGCAGTTGTTCATCATCGACATTCAATCGTAAAACTCGTCCCGCAGAAGTTGCGATCGCCATTTCATCCCCTTCTTGCGCCCAACCCAAATAATTTAAACAATCGTCCTCTTTAAATTTAATCAGCAAGGAGCCGCGATTGGTCAATTCTGCCACCTCAGCCCCCGCCAAACGCTTAATCCGTCCGTTTTGGGTCATCAGAACGAGAAAGTTTTGCTTGAGGTCTTGGGGAACAAAAAAACAAGAAAAGATAGCTTCTCGCTTATTTTTGACGCTACTGGGTAGGAATTTAAGCAAGGGTACAGCCTTGCCTCCCGATGCGGGAATGTCCCCTAGGAGCAAAGGATAAGCCTTGCCGCTATCCGTCACCACCACCAATTCCTTTCGCCCGGCGATCGCCTCCCGACAAAGCAGCAAATCTTCCGGCTTCTTCGCCGCTTTGGGCTTGGAAGGGGGGGACTGCCAACAAATTCCCCCTTTGCGCGTCACCTCCAACACGGCATCATCGGGAATGGTGAATAAATTTTCAGTGCTGAGGGTTGGGGTTTTCTCCTCCTTCTTTTTCCCTTTTTCCTTCTTCTTTTCTCCTCCTTTAACGGCTTCTTCCGTGACGATGCGAGTGCGGCGATCGTCCCCAAACTTGCGTTTGAGAGTGCGAAGGTCCTTCTTGAGAGATTTGAGAAATTCCGCGCGATCGCGTAACAATAACTCTAACCCCGCAATCTTCTCTTGTAACTCTTGAGCCTCCGTCTCCAATTTCTGCCTCTCCAACCCCGTTAAACGACGCATGGGCATGGCTAAAATAGAATCAGCCTGAGATGCGCTAATGTCCAAACGCTCTTGTAAACTAACTTTGGCAGTTGTTCCATCTGGGGCATGACGGAGAATATCAATAGTCAGATCGAGATTATTTAACGCTGCTAATAACCCTTCAATCAAATGCTGTCGTCGTTGGGATTCCTCAAGATCGTAGGTATAGAGACGAGTTAGGGTTTCCTCGCGGAACTTCAAAAACTCCTCTAAAACTGCCCGCAAACTCAACTGACAGGGCTTATTATCCACCAAGGTCAATAAAATCGCCCCAAAATTGCTTTGGAGGGCGCTTTGTTTGTAGAGTTGGCGCAAAACCTCCCTCGGGTTAGCATCCCGCTTGGTTTCAATCACCACCCGCATTCCATCGCGATCGCTTTCATCGCGAATATCAGAAATGCCCTCCATGCGCCCTTGATTGACCAAATCAGCAACTTTTTCGATCCACCCCGCCTTATTCACCTGATAGGGTAATTCCGTCACCACGATCGCCGCTTTTTCCCTGCGTCTCTTGCTCCCTCCCTGCACCTTCTCAATGCGGGCGACTCCCCGCATGGTCATAATGCCTCGTCCCGTTTGATAAGCCTCCCGCACCCCTTTTGTCCCGACAATTTCCCCTCCCGTGGGAAAATCAGGACCGGGGATTAACTTCCAGAGTTTTTCATCGGGCAAATCTGGCTTATCGATCAAAGCGATTAAACCATCCACCAATTCTCTGAGATTGTGGGGAGGTACATTAGTGGCCATCCCCACGGCGATCCCCGTACAGCCATTGAGGAGCAACAAAGGCAACTGAGCCGGTAAAACCACCGGTTCCTGTTGAGAATTGTCAAAATTATTGCCATAATCTACCGTCGCTTCGCCAATATTTCCTAACATGGCTTCATGGGCGATCGCCGCTAACCTTGTTTCCGTGTAGCGCATTGCAGCCGGGGGATCGTTATCCACGGAGCCAAAATTACCGTGACCCGCCAAAAGGGGGTAACGAGAAGAAAATTCCTGTACCATCCGTACCAAAGCATCGTAGACCGACTGATCCCCGTGGGGGTGATATTTGCCCAAAACATCTCCCACCACCCGAGCGCATTTGCGATAGGGGCGATCGGGGGTTAAACCCAACTCGTGCATGGCATATAAAATCCGGCGATGAACTGGTTTCAAGCCATCCCGCACATCCGGTAGCGCTCGACCGACGATGACACTCATGGCATATTCTAGATAAGACCGTTCCATTTCTGTATGGAGTGCTGTGGGAATAATTTGTCCGGTCTCTAGTAGATTTAATTGCTTGGCCATGAGTGTCTGTGTCCTTCTTAATGATTTTTCTTACAGCTTAGAGGGGATAGTGGATTATCCTAGGTTATGGGAGTCTTACAAAAGATGAAGCCTCCCTCTTTACTCCCTGTTGCCCATTCTTATCCGCATTGTTAGCGATTGATATTTATGAAAACCGTTCTGATTGTAGAAGACGATCCCATTAATCTCCGCGTTTTTAGCAAGATTCTCAACAAACGGGGCGGTTTGGAGGTTAAAGGGACGGAAAATGTTGAAGAAGTGATGCAATTCGCCCAATCTCGGGAGGTTGATATTATTTTGATGGATGTTTCCCTGGCTCATAGCGTCTATCAAGGGCAGGCCGTTGATGGTATTAAAATTACACAAATGCTCAAAGCCGATCCCCAAACTGCCGATCTACCGATTATTTTAGTCACGGCTCACGCCATGGAAGGCGATCGCGAAAACTTCCTCAAACAAAGCGGGGCTGATGGTTATATCTCTAAACCCGTGGTGGATCACAAAGAATTTGTGGCTGAGATTAAACGATTATTACCCGATGTTGAGGAATAAATTCGTGAGATGAAAAATAGACGATGGGCGGTATTCTCCGGTACATCAAGCAAACTTAGGTTTTCTTCTCTATACATATTCTTGTACTAGAAAAAGAGGGACTTGACAAGCCCCTCTTTTTTATCGTCTGGTTTAGCACAGGTCGATCGCCGGTTTATCGACTAACCAGTGCCTGAATGCGGGGAGTCGCCAAAAAACCCGCAGCATCAGCTAAAAGTCTTTCTCCCCAAAGGTTTTCCTTGAGAAAGTCTAACTCTGCATATTTGCGATCGAGGGATAGTGCCTCTTCTCCCAGTTGCCAAGCGCGTTCCTGTTCTCCTCTAGTGTAGAGGGCAACAGCGATCGCCAGTTTGGGTTCCACCGCTTCGGGTTCCACTGCAAGGGCGCTGCGCCATTTGGCGATCGCCTCCTCGATGTCTCCTTGTTCGTATTTAACCAAACCAATATTGTTAACTGCCGGCCAGAATTCTTTTTCTTGAGCAAAGGCAATTTCATAAGAGGCGATCGCCTTGGGATAGCGCTGCAACATCAAATAAGTATTGCCCAAGTCAAATAGTGCTTCAATAGACTCAGAATCAATGCTGAGTCCTTTTTCCAAGACTGCCAAGGCTTCCTCATAACGACCTTTTTGGAAATAGGCAGACCCCAAAGTGAATAAAATCCCTGCCTCTTCTGGAGCCAATTCTTGCGCCTTTAACAGCACCTCAATACCGCGATCGAGTTCTTGCTGCTGAATGTAGAGGCTACCCAAAATAAACCAAGATTCAAAAAGATTGGGAGCCAACTGAGTGGCTAATTTGGCTCGGGGAAGTGCTAAACCGTATTGCTCGAAACGCACGAGTTGGACGACATCTTGGACGAGAATAGCACCATTTTGCTCGAAATCCTTGGCATCTACGTTAAACGTATAGGGCAACAAGGCTTGTGCGAAGACGGGGGCCGCCAACTGCCAAGACCCTGCTATTGCTAAAGCTGAAAGTAACCAGTTCCTCTTAAGCACAATATCGTTTCAAACCTTTAATATTAATCGTGTTTATTCTGGTTATCGCTACCCAGTTGCCAGCATTAGAGTTTCTAGGCGATCGCGGGGCAATGTTCTGCGATATTTTAGCTATATTTAGCGACTATATCGATTCTGACATCGATCCGACGCATCCTAGGGGGCTTGCACCTGCGGCATTTTGTTAGTATAGCAATGCGAACTCGTCTTTTTGCAAATCTGTAAAAATTTCAGATAAGGTTGCAGGCTTTCTCGCTTTTTTTCTGTAATGATGGTTCAAAAGCTCGGCGTATTGTTTTATTCACCTCTATGATATTTTCTGTGCGATCGCGAAATCTTATCCCTTGGCTCATTTTTGGCATTGCTGGTAGCAGTATTGTCGGCGTGGGTGTTGTTACCTATAACGCAGTTTTCGGCGAGGGGTCGCAACTCGAACAATATACTGTTCTGGTCGAAGAAGAATCCCTACAAGTCCGTGTCAACGCAAGCGGTACAGTTAAACCGTTCCAAAGTGTTAATATCAGTCCCAAACGAGCGGGAATTCTCCGGCAAATTCTTGTCGAACAAGGCATGGAAGTCGAACAAGGGCAGCCCTTGGCGGTCATGGATAACGAGGAAATTCGCGCTCAAGGCAAGCAAGCCGTTGCCAACCTCCAACAAGCCGCCGCGAATTTTCAAATTGCCCAAAGGAGAATTCCCCTCGAAATCGAGCAGGCGAATGCTCGCATTAACGGGGCTATTGCGGGAGGAATTGAAGCACAGGAGAGAATTCCCACAGAAATCGAACAAGCCCGAGTGCGCGTTATTGCTGCCGAAGAACGCTACAAACGGGCAAAAAGTCGTTTTGAGCGCTATCAAATTCCTACAGAAGCGGGAGCCGTTTCAACAAATGCCTTTGACGATGTATCTGTGGAAGTTCGGGCGGCGGAGGCAGAACTACAGGACGCGCAGCAAGCCTTCCGGCGAGAACAGAGAACGGAGCTACCGGAAATCGCTCAATTGCAGGCTAATCTACAAGAAGCGCAGGCAGTACGCGCCGAACGAGAAGCCACTTCTCAAGCTGAACTCGCTCAATTGCAGGCTGGCATTTTAGCGGCACAAGCGCAAGTGGAAGAATTGGAGGTCATCGCTCGGGATACGATCGTACAAGCCCCTTTTAAAGGCATTATCACGCAAAGATATGCGACACGTGGAGCTTTTATTGCCCCCACCACTTCAGCTTCGGCGACAGCTTCAGCGACTTCGACTTCAATTTTAGCGATCGCCCGAGGTTTAGAAGTGTTGGCAAAAATTCCCGAAATCGATGTCAGCCAATTACAACCGAGACAACCCGTGGAAATTGTTGCAGATGCCTTTCCCAATAAAGTTTTTCGCGGTGTCGTGCGCTTGGTGGCTCCCGAAGCGGTGGTAGAAGATAATGTAACTTCTTTTGAAGTTCGCATTGCTGTGGATCCAAACCAAAAAGAGTTACTGTCGGGGATGAATGTCGATGTTACATTTTTGGGGGAGCAACTCGCGAGAACTTTGGTGATTCCCACTGTGGCGATCGTTACTGAAGAGGGTGAAAAAGGTGTGATGGTCACTGACGACAATGGTAAACCTGAGTTTAGAAAAGTTATTTTAGGGGCAACTCTTGAAGATAAAACTCAAGTTATTAGTGGCTTACAACCAGGGGAGCGAGTTTTCATTGAATTGCCAGAGAAATATCAACCGAAAGAAGAGTAATATGCAGTTAATAGTTGATAGTTAATAGTTGATAGGAGGGAACTGGAAAAATGGAAACCGCAGAAAGTATGAGAATGGCAGTCGATACACTGCTGAGTAATAAACTAAGAAGTGCTTTGACGATGTTGGGCATCGTGATTGGGAATGCTTCTGTAATTGCTATGATTGGTTTTGGACAAGGGGCGCAAAAACTCGCTAATGATGAATTTGAATCCCTAGGACCGAATGTAATTTTTATCGTACCTGGATCGCAACAAGATCGAGAGACGACTTTTGATTTGCCCAAAACGTTAGTTTTAGAAGATGCTAAGGCGATCGCCTCTCAAGTTCCTTCTGTGGATTTAGTTGCGCCACAAATCAATGCACAAATGATTACCGCTTATAAGGATCGTAATGCCAGACATTTAATAACTGGCGTAACACCAGAATTTATGCCCGTGCGAGATTATGAAATTGATCGAGGGCGTTTTATTACTGAACGCGATCTTCAACGTAATACTAGAGTTGTTGTCTTAGGATCGGAACGTGCTGAAAGATATTTTGATGCTCGCGATCCCATTGGGGAGCAAGTTCGCATTAAGAATATTGGTTTTGAAGTTGTGGGAGTTATGAAGTCCAAGGGTGCATTTTTGGGAACAAATCAAGACGATATCATGTTCCTTCCTCTCACAACAATGGCAAATCAATTAGTCGGAAAAACATCGATTTATGGAACTGAGATTAGCTTTATTTCTGTCTCAGCAAAAGACAAAAAAAGTATTAATGCTGCTAAATTTCAACTCGAAAATTTATTACGCTTGCGCCATAAAATTGTCGGAGAGGATGATTTTACGGTACGAACCCAAAAGGATATCTTGAATATTGTGGGAACTGTAACCGGAGGGCTAACCACTTTACTAGCAGGAATTGCCGGAATTTCTTTACTTGTCGGAGGTATTGGCGTGATGAATATTATGTTAGTTTCTGTGACAGAACGAACGCAAGAAATTGGACTGCGAAAGGCAATGGGTGCCAGGGAAAATGATATTTTGTCACAGTTTTTAGTGGAAGCAACTATTGTTTCTGCTGCTGGAGGTATAATCGGCACAATTGTGGGCATTAGTGGCATCATCTTCGTCAGTCTCATTTCTCCCCTTTCAGCAGTTATTTCTCCATTGGCTGTAATTCTAGCTGTAGGAATGTCGGGGGGAATTGGTTTAATATTTGGTGTTTTTCCCGCTAGACGTGCGGCAAAACTCGATCCAATTGTAGCTTTGCGAAGACTTTAATGAGGGGTTTGGAGAGGGACATGAGAGGGTTTGGAGAGGGACATGAGAGGGTTTGGAGGACATGAGAGGGTTTGGAGACCAAACCCCTACGTTTTTTTGTTTATATTTTTAATAAACCCTCGGGATTGACTGAGAAAAGCGATCGCCTTTGCAACCCTTCCTCTTGTAAAATGGCGTTGGCTGCCAAGAGACCGCTACTAACTGCCCTCTCCATTAAACCGCAGGGAAAAGGCATTTTTACCCAATCTCCTGCCAACATCAAATTGTTAATTTCTGTTCTTGTTTCTGGGCGATCGCGATAGCTATTGGGAGGATAACCGGAGAAGTTTTTCTGATTGACTAACTCTTTATGTAAAATGGTTGCCCCTTGCAACTCGGGGACAATTTCAAAAAGTTCTCTTTCAAAGGTTGCTAATAGTTCTTCTTGAGTCGGAAACTCTTTCTCTTTATAACAGTAAGCGTGTAGCTCAACGACGCTATATCCCGTCCGCTTCGACCACTCAATAAACTGGTTTTGAATACGGTGATAGAGAGTAATACTATCTGTTAAATCGTAACCGGATAGAGAGGCAAAATTGCTTTGTTCCCAAGGAAAATCCCGATCTAGCCAAAACCGTCCTACGGCAAAGGGATCGGAAACAGCCAATTGTTGTACCTTGTTGTTAATATCTGCATTAACATCTCCTTGCATCAGATCGAAAAGATGTTTTGTTCCAGGAACATCTGCCGCAATAACATAATAGTCTGTCGCGATCGCAATTTCTTCCCCATCGGCGATCGCATTTGCAGCCACTAATTTCACTTTATTCTCTTCTTGTTCGACAATTTTAAATGCGGCTAAATCGCGCTTTGCAGGTCCTTGGAGGACTTTTCCGGCTGCATCGTATTTAGCACCGTGACAAGGGCAAAGAAAGCCTCCATCGGCTTGTTTGCGGACGCTACAGCCTTGATGGGTGCAGGTTAGAGAAAGAACTTCCGTTTCATTTGTGGCCAAATAAAGGCGATCGCCAGCACCGTAATATTTTCCATCTTCTAATAACTCGTTACCTTCGACCCAAAAAGGAACATCGGTTTGCAAATTTCCCTGTTGATAAGTCAGGGAATTAATTTTTCCCTCTTGAGATTGAATCTTGCTTACAGTTGCTTCTGGGATGATTTTACCACCATGATTGCGAATAAAATTGGCGATCGGCTTGACTAGACTTGTCCCCATGTCATCCCGAGTACCATTAAAGGCTAAACCTTCGGGGTTGCCAAAGAAATAAAAGTGAAAAAACTGTAATAATTCTCCGACACTGAGGCGATCGGGTGAATTTAAACTGGACTTAGCAAAAGGCAGAAAATAGAGATCGTATAGTCCTTGGGGAAAATCTTCTGCAACCCAATCTGCAACACTTAAGGCATCATATTTTTTAAAGGTTTGGGGAATGCGAAAACCAGTAATTGCCTGAAAGACTTGTAAATGTTTAATATTAATCAGATTAATTCCCCATTGAAAGCGATTGGGAGAAGCGATCGCCAGATCGACAATATTCCAAGGAAAAGCCGAATGACTGGGACGAAAAACTTCCGGTTGATATTCTCCTTTGCGAAAGAGGACAGAATAAAATTCTAAAGATTTAAAATTCTCTTCAATTGCCAATTCTGCGACCATACTTTTGAGATTATAATATTGAGGAAAAAAGCCGTGAAAACCGTGTTCCATCATAAATTCATCTTCTCCCACCTGAATCTTCCAACTGGCAATTTTCCCCCCCAAATTAGGAGATTTTTCTAGCAATGTTACAGCAAATCCGCGTTTGGTGAGTTCGTAAGCGCAAGCCAAACCCGCTAATCCTGCCCCTACAACACAAACGGTTTTTTGTCTATCGAGATGAAGAGGGAGATCGAGGCGATCGGGTTGGTAAATAGTTGGTTGTGGTTTGCTAAAGCGGGAATACCCTAACCCTGCACCCACAGCCGTTACACCCATTATTTTTAGAGCAGTTCGACGAGAAACTAATGAAGAAAGATCGGTAAAATAACTCATAAATCAATGAACAATTGCCAATTACAAATTATCAATGAATATTTATTAATTGTCAATGAATAATCAATAATAATCAATATTTTTTTGTCTGTTCTTATTGGCCATAATTATCAATAACTTCTCTGACTTGATTTACAGCATTTTTCCAAGTTGGGAAACGCTGAGGAAATAGCGCTGCACATTCGCGGGCAATGGCTTCCAAGTTGTTGTTTTTGTCCATCAAACTGAGAATAAAAGAGGTAATTCTCCCATTTTCATTAATTTGGGGAATATAATCTAGCGATCGCCGCTCTAATGCTTCTCGATTAATCAGTTTTGCGTTAAATGTAGACTGTTTAAAATCTGTCCTAGTTTTCCCTCCAGTGATAACTTTAGAGTTCCATTGCCAGATATATTGTCCTCCCACTAAATTTGCTTTGAGATCGCAGGTTATCCGATCGCCAGAAGCAATTTTAGTGGGTTTGAGCCAAGGTAAAAAGGCTTTTCCATAAATTAAGTCGGGCTGTCCAGGAGCATTAGAAAATTCTACTCCTGTCATTAATACTGAGTCAAACCACAAACAAATTCCATGTACTAATCCTGCTTTTTCTGCGCTCCATTCTAATTTTGCTTGTAAGTTTGGCGTAGAGATTTGAGGATAATCTAAAACAGCACATAATGTGGGTTTGGTTAAACATTGATCTAGTGAAATTGTGCATTTCTTCCAAGCATGAAAGAGGAAACTACGAGCGCTTTCTAAATTGATATTGTAGGGGATATCCTTCTGCCAGAGAGAAGAATAAGAACGATATAATTCTGGAGTCTGGACGGGAGTTCCCCATAAGCGATCGCGCAAAGGAATCATTATACCTCCCGTCTTCAAAAAACGCGATCGCGCATCGATAATTGAAGGAATATGCTGTTGAAAAAACGGCAAGATTCCCCGTAGATCAGAAACAATAACATCAACTTTTTCCGGTAAATTGACATCCACGGACATTCCCTGAATAAATTCAATTCTGTCCCCACAGTCATTATCTTGGGCAGCTAATTTCGCCACGGCGATCGCGGCATTAGATTCGATCGCGTAAACTCGTTTCGCTCCTAATTTGCACGCTAAAATAGCACAAATCCCCGTCCCCGTGCCAATATCCAACACAATAGAACCAGGTTTAATACACCCTTCAAGCGCTTTAACATAAGCATTCATGCGGTGGCGATCGGCGATCATATTACCATAGCCAAATAAACTGTACATTGGCAGTTGATAGTTGATAGTTGATATGTAGGGGTTTGGTCTCCAAACCCTCCAAACCCTCCAAACCCTCCAAACCCTAACCGATGACCATTTTTTGAATTGATTTGACAGTTTTAAAAGTTTTCGGACTCATTAGGAGCGTTAACATTAGTTCTACCTTCAGGATTGAGAAAAAGGTTTCCTGCGGCATCATTTTGATAAACGCAATTGATTTTTGGCGATCCCTCTAAACTTCCCGTATAGCCAAATGTATTCATGCGTCGTTTGCAATCATTAACTTGGTCGCTATTAATCAATCGTGCTTGCTCGAGAATTGCCCAATTATTGGTTCGCAAAACGCATCCAGGCTGCATGACGGGTTGGGTGACATAAACATTAAAAGGATTGAGCGTCATAAATACCCGCAGGTCTGTCACCATTGCACTTGCTCCATATTTGAGGCAAATTTCTGGACTGGGAGAGCGGCGATCGATTACGTCTCGCGAGGCTACATTGACAATATTATCGCTAGGACTGAGACTCAAGCCCATACCCAAGGCAATTCCGCCAATAAATACCGCCCCCATGACAGCCAAAATGGGATAATTAACATTAAAGGGCAAATTAAACCCAGCTAAAGGCGATCGCTTCTGGTTGCCGCGATCGCGGTCTTCTGGCACAGTTGAGGAGCGATTGTCATATCCTCTGCCATTTCTGCGATCGTCATAACGGTCGTCGTAACGGTCGTAAGGAGATTTTCGACGTTTCATCAGTCCCTAATTAAAAATACTTGCTCTCAGAGTTTAACAATTTTGACCTCTCCCTGCGATCGCCTATGCTTTACCCACAAATCCTGAATTCCTTGTGGCATGAGGATGAGAGTGGCAGAATTCAGATAGAGGCTCGAATGGTCTACAAAATCATCTCATCCTGCTTAATGTTCAGAAAGTTTCAGAGCAAAAGCGCTAAATTATTAAGAAATATTACAATCAAAGAAATTGAGAATATCGATTAAGTGGGTAATGCCCATCGTGGATTAAACAGCTTTAATAACACCCTTTTCAGTTTGCATGGGGAGAATATCAAGAATATCTGTTTTAGCGCAATATTCGAGGTCTTCAAGTAAATTCAAACCGGATAATCGCTTTCCGTGGCTCGCTTGGTGGAACAAATCTACTAACTTATCTTGCCAGCGATCGTAAAGGGCGATCGCCCCCAAAACTTCGTCATTACCAATCATGTCTGCATTCCCTTCATAGAAAGGCATGGCGATCGCCCCCGCACAAACCGTATCTTCGAGGGAATAGTCTCCTTGCCAACCCGATCCTACCAACCAAACGGTTTCTGGTTGCTGTTGGCGCAAATATTCTACCACAGCGTGACGGTTCACCTGTGCCGCAGTAAGGACGATGGGGGCATCTTCAACCCGTTGTAATGCCCGCGTTCCATTGGTGGTAGTGAGAAATAAACGTTTATCTTTAACTCTTTCTCTGGTACAAAAAAGAGGGGAATTTCCCATATCACAAGTTTCAACTTGTTTGCCTCCTCGTTCTCCTGCCCGCAAGCGCTTCTCTACCGGCCACTCAGCACTCACTTCTAATAACTTATCAATATCGCTAAAAACTTGGACGGCTTCAGCACCAGCATTTAAAGCAGTGGCAATAGTTGTCGTAGCCCGTAGTACGTCGATGGCGATCGCGCAGTCGGGTTGCGAATCCGTGGGGGTCAATTCTGGCGTATGGTAAACAAAAAACTGCACGTTAATCCTTCATCTCTACTGAAATTCTACCATCTATCTTACAGGGGAATGGGCAGAATTTAGATAGAATTCTGTTCGCGATCGCGGGACTTCGGCAAATAATCACTGTACCTATCTTGATTGTAAAAATAGAGGGTGCGAATTGGATAAGGAATGCTAATATTAGCATCATCTAATGCCTGTTTAATGGCAAGAATGGCACGAGTTTTAGTAACGCGAACCTCTTTTTGTTGCGATCGCGTCCAATAGCGCACGAGAAAATCAATAGAACTATCCCCAAAACTGACCAAATCAATTTCGGGTTCGGGGTCTTGCAAGACACCTTCAACACCTTTAATAATGCGTTCTAAAATATCAGTTGCTTCGGGCAAAGAGGTATTATAGTCTACTCCTACAGCTAAATCGGTTCGACGAGAATCAAAAGCCGTTTGTACTTGCACTGCACTCGTAAAAACCTCCGAATTGGGAAGAAGAACTCGTTCTCCTTGATAGGTACGAATTTTAGTGGTTCGCACGTCAATTCGTTCCACAGTTCCTTCAAAATCTCCAACAATAATTTGATCCCCAATACGAAAAGGTTCTTGTAAGAGAATCAAAGTCCCAGCAAGGAAATTTTTGAAAATATCTTGGAAGGCAAAACCAATGGCAACGGAACTCAATCCTAATGTTGCTACAATATCACCCAAACGCAATCCAGGGAAGGCAATAACTGCCGCAAAAAGAACCCCAAAAATCCAAGTTGCGATGTCGGCGATTTTCGCAATCAGGAGTTGTAAAGACTTACTGCGAACGGATTTTTCAGAAATTCTAGTTGCCAGTCCTCGCACGAACTGAGACAGGTAACGAGTGAGAAAAAGAATGATAATTGCCGCTAAAATTGCTGGGATACTTTTAACACCACTGGCAACAAGTTCTCTAAGACTTTCAAAAATTGTACTCAATAACTCAGTCATGTTTCTATCTTAAAGTGCGAGGTAAATGAAGTGCGAGATAAATACAAAAAATTGCTAAAGTTAAGAGATTGCATTGCAGAATTAAGGGGCATTTCCACCGACACCGATCGCCGTGTTAAAGACGACGGCATTAGTTAAATCGATGTCTTCCATTGACGCATCCACAACATGAGCGTCATAGATTATAGCATGGCTGAGATCGACGCGATCGAGATCGGCTTGATTCAAAACAGCATTGGTTAAGAAAGCACTGCTTAAATCGGCATTTTCAAGATTAGCACCGGTGAGATCTGCACCTTCTAAATTGGCTTCTGATAAATTTGCTCCTTCTAAGGAAGCATTTCGCAGATCTGCACCGATCAAATGTGCTTGAGATAAGTCTACATTAGATAGATCGCATCCCGGACAAGCATTCGTTCTGAGTAATTGTTGTTTGGGATTACCGGCTTGAGAAGGGGCAGATGCTAAAGTTAATAAAGCTAATAAAATGGAGGGGATGATGACTTTTAAATCCATTTTTTCTTGAAATAACAACAAAACAATTGGGTGCATCTCAAAATGTAAATCTATACTACGGAATCAAGATTCCTGCTTGCTTTTGATTTCCATGTTTCTGCAAGTTTTTTTAAAATTGAGATGCACCCAAACAAGGAAATAACAAAGCTGTGGAAAAATAAATTTACAACCGAAATTTACTTCACCTTAAGAATAACCCAAATAGCATGAATGATTCCAGGAATATAGCCGCAGAAGGTCAAAAGAACATTGATCCAAAATTGCGTACCGATACCAACTTGCAGAAAAACGCCTAATGGGGGAAGTAAAATGGCAACAATAATGCGAATAATATCCATGAAAGTCTCCTTTTGAGTTAAAAAATGTTTGAGAAAGAGCTATTACAGAAAAAGTGCTTTTCTAGAAATACTGAAATCAAAATGATAAGGTCAAGACGATGAGCAATGCAATTATACTATTAAAATTATAATATTAGAATCTAGAGGATGCACGTTCAAAAGCGGTGGTTAACTCATTCCATGCCCTCTCAAAGCCAATTTGTAATTCTTGCCATGCGTCTTCGCTTGACTGCTGCATTTCTTGTAATTTAGTATTTACGGCATTTTTTTTAGCTTCGAGTTCTTCCATTTGACTATGATACTCTAAAACTGCATCGGCTTTGGCTTGATTTGCTTTTGCGTTTAACTCATCAATTTGAGCGTTAATTTTATCAACTTCAGCTTTGACCTTTGCTTTGTATGCCTCTTTGTCTCTAATTTGAATTGCCATAACTCTAAATCCTATTGACCTACTTTGAGTAAACGGGTAAGGTGGAAAAATGAGTAGAATTTTTCCACCTTTCGTGATTATTGGAATTTATTAGACGCGCGTTCAAAAGCGGTGGTTAACTCAGTCCATGCACTATCAAAACCTTTTTGCAGGTCTTGCCATGCGTCTTCACTGGCTTGCTGGACTTCTTGTAGTTTGGCGTTTACAGCATCTTGTTTTGCTTCGAGTTCTTCAATTTGGCTGTTATATTCTAAAGCTGCATCGGCTTTGGCTTGGTTTGCTTTCGCTTTTAATTCATCAATTTGAGCATTGATTTTATTAACTTCTGCTTTGACCTTTTCTTGGTATGCTTCTTTCTCTTTGATTTTCATTTGAGTTGCCATAAATATGAACTCCTTTGCTTGACTTAACTATTATCATAATAACTCGGTCTTTATGTTTTCTTCATCTATCGAGAGAAATAAATTTATAACTCTATGGTTATATCAAAAGGATGAATATATTATAAATCTATAATAAATGCAGAGCTTACTTAATAAAAAAGGTGGAATGGTTCCACCTTTGTTCGTGATTTAGTAATTCCGTGCTTGTTTTTGTTTTACGATGTTAACTGTGATGTCAACTGTGCTTCTTCTAGTACCCGATCGCGTGCCATTTCTAACTCTGTAATGATGGCAGAGATTTCGAGATCGGATATATCTTCTCGAACTGCAAAGATGCGTCTGAAAAAGAAACTATTCAATTGAAACAAACGATTTTTCAATTGCGAAAAATTGGCCTTTGGATCCCAAAGTAGCTTTTTAAAGTCGCGATCGATCCCCTCGGGAGAGAGTTCCTGTTTGGGAGTTGTAACAAGATAAAGTTGCACTTTGGCGATTAAGTTCATTGCCTTTCTTCGTTCTCGGGCAGCATTTGCTGCATTGACAACTTCTTGGCAAATTTCTTGAAACCACTGAGAAAAACGTAAAATTCTGGCTTGGCCTAAGATACCGCGTTGTCGTAATAAACGAATGAAATCTAAGCGATTGACATTTTCAAGTTCTTCGGCGATCGCATCTGGATTATTATTGCGATGGTAAAATAACGCTCGAAATTCCTTTTCGACAATTTCTTGTCTTTTTTTCCAAAAAGGGGTATTCAGCAAGTAATTTTCGACTTTTCCCCAGATATTGTTCTGTGTTCTTTGTTGCAACAAAGCATTACTGGCAACCACAATGTTTTCTCCTTTTTCTTTTGACTTCTGATATTCTGATATACTGCTCTTTTTTCAGTTAGTTTGATTTACAGCACATAGCAATTTTCACTCTTCCACCATCTTAGAAAAATTTTGTTGCCCTATCATCTCCCTTGAGTGGTAGATTGCAGAGATTTAAAAATGGTAATCTCCATCTTAGGGAAGAAATTAAAGATGCGATCGCCCTACCAAATGAGAGAGGGTGGGGGAAATTCTTTCTCAATGTTTTTGTTCAAGTTCGATTAGTATCGCTTCCTACCCGACTGAGATGTACTGCTAACGAAGATCGAGAACCTCAGTATCGGGTTCGAGGTTTGGGGTATTACTCGCGGGAAAGGTTGCACCGATCGCGGGAAAGAGATCGACTGGAGATTTAGAAACTCTGTAATCATTCTGCTCTTCGATTCCTTTATTCGTCAGCATCATTTTAATATAGAATATTTCTGCATCTGTTCCTGTAATTGTAAGAAGATAATTATCATCGACAATCTCGGTATTATATTGCAGAGACGTTGTTTCGCTTTTCAGTTTCTTCAGAGCAAGTTCCAGATCGAGAGAACTGGAAAATATCGCGATCGCCTTCTTTAATTTGGCCAAGCTCATATATTTTGAGAGAAACTGTATCGCAATTATAGCAAAAATTGCAGAGTTTTACTTCCCTCACGAGGTCGATTGTAGAGTATGCAGTCCAATCTCCTTCTCTCTCTCAAGGAATAGAAGCAAACCTTTAAATTGAGAGATGCGATCGCCTTTTTGTTCTTGTTATGCTAGAAAGCGAAGACATGAAGAAAGGAGCAAAACAAAAAACTTATGCAACTTTTACTAGAAACAACCGCCACAAGCAACTTACCATTTAATGCGATCTTCGTCCTAGGATTAGGATTTATTGCCGCAGCTTTTATCGGTTCGATCGCTTGGTACAACTCGAAGCGTCCCATCGGTTGGAAAACAGAAGAACGTCCTGATGTTATTCCCAAAGTTAACTCATACAAGGTTAACTCATAAGACAGAGCGAAGATATCTCAATTTTAATGAACGCGCAAGATTTACTCATTTTCAAGGAGAATAATATGGACAACCAAAATCAATCCGGTGCTAACTACGATCGCAAAATTGTTTCGGCTGAGACTGCCGCACGTATGGAACGAGAAGGAGATGGATTTAAAGATAAACCCTTACAAGAAGGTTCAATTAATACCGTAGAAGGGTTTACCGTCGATCGCGAAGGACTGTTGAATAACTACGCGGTTGAACCCGAAATGTATATCAATGAACCAGGCGATCTGCAAGAAAAGGCTGAATAGTGCCGGTTAACTAACTAAACCCAACCGTAAAGCACGAACGGCAGCTTGAGTGCGATCCTCCGCGCCAAGTTTGCCTAGGATGCTGCGGACGTGGGTTTTCACCGTACCGACAGTAATATATAGGCGATCGGCGATCGCCGCATTAGAGTGTCCTGCAACAATTAATTCCAATACATCCAGTTCGCGATCGGTAATGGCATCAGCATCGATAATCAGAGGAGATTTGGGGTCTAAAGCCGTGATTTCGACTGTTTTATGGGGTTCTTCCCGCTCTTGTTTGACGTGTTTGAGGACAATCTGAGCAATGGAAGGGTCGATCCAAGAGTCCCCCTCATGGGTCAATTTAATCGCCTGTATGAGGGTCTCTAAGCTGGTATCATTGAGGCAATAAGAATCAGCACCAGCAGCAAATGCAGCCAAAACGGAATCTTCACTCCCGCGTGCCGTTAAAACGATCGCTTTGGTTGTGTTTTCCGGTTCTGGCGATCGCAACCGTTTCAGTTTCTGTATGACCTCAATGCCGTTAATATCGGGCAAATTAATGGCCATTAAAACAATATCCGGTTGAGTGAAGGCCAAAACCTCAAGAGCCTGACGACCATTGGCCGCCTCTCCCACGACTTCAATATCCTGAGTCTTTCCCAGTAGCGCACTTAAACCTACTCGGCTCAGATCGCGAGATTCTACTAAAACCACACGAATTTTATTCATTTTTTTACACAAAATTGTTATAAAACTAAATATATACCAGAAACCATTCTTTGAGATCGCTTGGGGCGTAGGGTTTATATTACACAGCCTCCAACCGTTGGGCAATAATATGCAAATAATATCGACAAGATAGGGGAAACTGAGAAAAGAACAAAAGTCAATGCGATCGCATAACTTTATTTTGTTTTCCTTATGAAACTCCCGCAAATCCTGCAAAAATTTTTACCCCAACCTGTTGAGGGAAAGCTCGAAGAAAGACTGCATCGGGAATTATTCCTTGATGCAGCATGGAATACTAACTATGTCGTTTTCATTATTAGTTCTTGCGCGATCGCCACATTTGGGCTGATCGCCAATAGTACCGCAGTCATTATCGGCGCGATGTTAATTGCCCCTCTGATGCTGCCTTTGCGCGGGTTTGCCTTCGCTGCATTAGAAGGGGATATCGACCTATTGCGTAAGTCCCTCTTTTCCATTCTTGGGGGTACCGCGATCGCGATCGCCCTAGCGTGTTTCCTGGGACTCTTAACCCCGATCCCCTCCTTTGGGTCAGAATTTCAGTCTCGCGTCCAACCCAACCTCGTCGATCTCGGCATTGCTCTAGCTGCGGGGGCAATTAGCGGCTTTGCTAAAGTGCGTAAAGGAGTCAGCGATGCTTTAGCCGGAACTGCCATTTCTGTCGCCCTAATGCCTCCTTTATGTGTAGTCGGACTTTCCATTTCCAAAGCCTTTAACGATCCGAGATTTTGGACATTTGGCCAACAAGCATTTTTATTATATTTAACCAACTTACTCGGCATTATTTTCGCCTGTATGTTGGTGTTTATCATTGCTGGCTATACGCAAGTCAGCCGTCATGTGGCGATCGCCCTTCTCTCGATCGTCGTTCTATTGCTTCCCCTCGGCATTAATTTTTTCAATTTAGTGAAAACTTCTCGCCTACAATATTCGATTACTCAACTTTTGCAAAGAAGTACGGTGACAATCGGACAAGAAGATGTCACCTTAATCAATACACAAGTAGACTGGACGCAAAAAAAACCAATTGTTTATTTAACAGTCCAAGCGAATGTTGAAATTACCCCCAAACAGGTGCAGGAAATAGAAAGGTTCATCAGTCGGCAAGTTAAGCAAGAATTTAAGTTCATTTTCTTTGTCAGTCAAGCCAAAACCGTTACCTCTGAAGGCATAAATCAAAAGCTAGATGATAAGATTACCCTACCCCTCGGTCCTTCACTGCCCCTAACGACGACACCACCTCCCCTCAAAAAGCTACCTATTACTTCTGACGTGGAATCTTTATTGGAAAAAGAGGAAGAAGACGCGATACCTTCTCCAGTAGAGGAAAATCTACATAACCAAGATTCTCCAGAAACCGAGACCCAACCCAGCCAATAATGAAAGCGAGATCGGGCGGCGATCGCCTTCTGAGTCTTTTCAATTGTTTCCCTCATATTTTATCATCAAGAAATCTTTCTCTGTTAACTATGCCTATTTAATATCCCAGCCACCATGTGACACCTAAACAAAAACTGGGAAGGAGAAAAAAAGCAGAGAAAATATAAATAAAAGCCCAAATTTTTTGCTCACAAGCTATCTTTGCTAACCTTCTTGCCCCAAAGAGTGGGATATCTTTTAAAAATGGAAGACCATAAATCACAATAACCCCAATAGCATTGTAAAGTAAATGCACTAACGCAATTTCTAAAGCCGGTAATCGATTCACTGTCACCGCCATTGCTGCAATTGTCGCTGTAATACAAGTGCCAATATTTGCCCCTAAAGTAAAAGGATAAACTTGTTCTAAAGTCAAAAATCCCGTCCCTGCTAAAGGTACGATTAAACTCGTCGTTGTAGAAGAAGATTGCACAAAAATTGTCACTAGCGTACCAGAAAAAATTCCTTTTAATGCTCCCGATCCGATCGCCCCTTCTAACATTTCCTTAGCTTTACCCACCAACAACTCTTTTAAGAGTTTGCCTAAATAGAAAATGGAGAGAAAAATCGCCACAATACCGAGAACAATTAAAATTATCCCATTAAAAGGATCGGGAAATGAATTGGCGATCGCCGCTAAAACCCTTTCAACAGGAGACGTGACAGCAGCAATTAAATTAAATTTTTCCGCATCCACAGCGATTTCCCCAACAAAGAAACCCGCCAAGATTCGTGCCATTTTCTCAAAAAAGTGAGTAAAAATCTCCAACGGTAGAAAGATAACCACCGCAATAAAATTAAAGAAATCGTGAATCGTCGCCGCCGCAAATGCCCTTTGAAACTCCTCTTTCTCGCGAATGTGACCCAAACTAACAAGAGTATTGGTAATTGTCGTGCCAATATTAGACCCCATAATCATCGGCACCGCCAGAGAAACCGGCAAACCCCCCGCCACCAACCCCACGATAATTGATGTAACTGTACTAGAAGATTGAATTAAAGCCGTCGCCAACATCCCCACAATTAATCCCGCAAAAGGATTAGTCGCAAAAGCAAACAAATCTATTGCCCTCTCTCCTGCCACTGCCTGAAACCCCGCCCCGATCGCCCCTACCGCCACGAGAAGTAAATAAACCAAGGCGATCGCCCCCAGCCAATAATGAAGGCGAGAGGGGGCGGCGATCGCCCTCTGAGTCTTTTCAATTGTTTCGCTCATAATTTGGTCATTGAGAAATCTTGCTTTAGTTGTCTTTTTTCTTTCAATCTTAAACAATTTTTAATATTTATTGTGCCTTAAATTACGTTTTTTCTGGCAAATATCAGCACGACAATTAATATTTAATTTCTTCTTTATATGATAATTTCAAAGATCGAGCTAAGATAGACAAGATTGACAAATTTTAGAAGTAAAACTTCCAATTGTTAACAATTCAGAATTCTTACATAGAGGACTTATAGAGGACTTATGACGAAACGAACCTTTGGTGTTATCGGTTTGGCAGTAATGGGAGAAAACCTGGCCCTGAATGTAGAAAGTCGAGGTTTTCCCATTGCAGTTTATAACCGAACCGAAAGCAAAACAAAAGCATTTATGGAAACGCGGGCCCAAGGAAAAGACGTAAAAGCGGCTTATTCCCTTGAAGAATTCGTGAAGTTACTTGAACCTCCCCGCAAAGTTTTAGTCATGGTAAAAGCAGGTAAACCTGTTGATGCTGTTATCCAACAATTAAAACCTCTCCTTGAAAAAGGGGACATGATTATTGACGGCGGAAATTCCCTTTATGATGATACCGAACGACGCACCCAAGAATTAGAAGCCACTGGACTTGGATTTGTGGGGATGGGTGTTAGTGGAGGTGAAGAAGGTGCCTTAAAAGGTCCTAGTTTGATGCCAGGAGGAACAGAAGCAGCTTATAAAGAACTTGAACCCATTCTAACTAAAATTGCTGCCCAAGTTGATGATGGTCCTTGCGTTACTTTCATCGGACCCGGAGGCGCAGGTCACTATGTTAAAATGGTTCACAACGGCATTGAATACGGCGATATGCAGTTAATTGCCGAAGCCTACGATCTCCTCAAATCCTGTTTGGGATTGAGCAATCAAGAACTCCATGAAATCTTTGCTGAATGGAATACGACGGATGAGTTAAACTCCTTCTTGATTGAAATTACAGCAGATATTTTCAAATATGTCGATAAAGAGTCTAATACTCATTTACTCGACTTTATTCTTGATGCGGCAGGACAAAAAGGGACGGGACGCTGGACGGTGGTTAGTGCGTTAGAATTAGGGGTAGCTATTCCCACAATTTTTGCCGCAGTCAATGCCCGTATCATGTCTTCTTATAAGGAGGAACGAGTTGCAGCAGCAAAGGAAATTACCGCCACGACAACCCCTTTTACTGGCGATAAGAAAGAGTTTATCAACAAAGTAAAAGATGCTTTGTATTGTTCCAAAATGTGTTCCTATGCTCAAGGAATGGCTTTATTAAGGAAGGCTTCTGAGGAGAAAGGCTATAATCTCAATTTGGCTGAAGATGCGCGAATTTGGAAAGGTGGCTGTATCATTCAAGCGGGTTTTCTTGATAAGATCAAGAATGCTTTCACTGAAAATCCCAACTTACCCAATTTACTCTTGGCACCAGAATTCAAACAAAGTATTCTCGATCGCCAGCAAGCATGGCGAGATGTGTTAGTTGTCGCCAATAGTACCGGGATCGCCGTACCCGCATTTAGCGCTTCTTTGGATTATTTTGACAGCTATCGCCGCGATCGTCTCCCGCAAAATCTCACTCAAGCGCAACGAGATTATTTTGGGGCGCATACCTACGAACGGGTTGATAAGCCTCGCGGAGAATCTTTCCATACAGAATGGGTCAGGAACCTCAGCCCTTAGGCGTGAGGCTTGAAAGAGAAATCTGACAAGCCATTCTGACCAGACTAAGTACCCAGCGTACTACGTTATTTGGGTCACGACACCCTGGAATGCGAAGCTAGTTCCTCGCTCTGTCGTTAGCAGTTAAACAATTTTAAGGTCACTGAAATAGTGCTGCTAACCTAACAAGCCCTTTTAACATTGTCGAAGCTAACATTACCCTAGAAATAGGAGGCTCGAAAGAGCAAAAACGCTATGCGTACAGGGTTGTTTAGTTAGATACAGTAATTGTCCTGTTAAAAGTGCAATACAAAGGCACCCTAATTAAACAACTCCAAGGCGGTAGCGAAACTAATATAAAGCCGTCCTATAAGGACGGGGTTTCTACCCATTTTTTCTGATGAAAGGTTAATTCTTCGATACGTTAAAAATCCCCTGTCAAAATCAAAAATTCTGACAGGGAATTTATTTTGGTTTATTTGATAAACTAAAACAAAAGAAAAATTTTGTTCGCGGAAAGAAAAACAATGTTAGACGAAAACGCCAAGAAAACCATGTTATTGAAAATTCCCCACGCGCTATATATCTGTGGGGTTAAAGATGGAGAAGAACTCAACGGATTTACCGCCAGTTGGGTAATGCAAGGCTCTTTCAAACCGCCTTTAGTGATTAATTGCGTGCGGCAAGATTCGGGTTCTCATGCCATGCTAAAAAAGAGTGGTGTATTTACTTTGAGCTTTCTTGACGAAGGACAAAAAGATTTAGCCGCGAAATTTTTTAAACCCCAAAGTCGTGTTGGCAATAAATTAGCAGATATTGATTTTACACTAGGTGAGAAAACTGGATGTCCCATTATCACTGATTCATTAGGATATCTAGAATGCCGCGTCATCGGTAGCGTTGATGAAGGCGATCATACTGTTTTTGTCGGAGAGGCGATCGGTGCGGGAATTTATCGGGACGGTAAACCTTTATTGCTTGAAAATACAGGCTGGCAATATGGCGGTTGATCTACAGTTATCAGCTATCAGTTCGTGAGTCAATTCATCATTCAATCATTTTTAAAATCATGCCTTTAATAAAAGTTCAATCTACTGAATCTCCCGATGCTAAAAAAGTTAAAATTTTGCTCAAAAGTTTGTCGGAGAAATTAGCACAACATTTGGGCAAACCAGAAAGTTATGTCATGACGGCTTTTGAAGGAAATGTTCCTATGACTTTTGCCGGAAGTCCCGATCGCGTCTGTTTTTTAGAAATCAAAAGTATTGGCACTATGAATCCGGAACAAACCAAAGCCATGAGCCTAGATTTTTGTCATACTATTAGTCAAGAATTAGGTGTTCCAGGCGATCGTATTTACATTGAATTTGCCGATGCAGAACGCCATCTGTGGGGCTGGAAAGGAACAACTTTTTAGGATTCATCAAGTAATCTCTGAAGAAATTCAACGAGAGGAGGAAGGTTAAGCTGAATAGTTTTCCAAACCAGACGGAGATTAATTTGGAAATACTCATGAGCGATTACATTACGCATATCAGACATATCTCGCCAAGGTAGATCGGGGGCAAGAGCTTGAATTGAGTTTGGAATACTGTTAGCAGCTTCACCTATAATAATGAAGTTGTACAGCACTGCTTTTTGCAGTAATGAGTTCTGGCGAAATTCTTCATAGCTACAGGCTTCTGTCTGCTCTTGGATTTCTGCGATCGCATTGAGAATATCCCAAACCCGTAATTTCCAATCTCTAGAAGACATGAATTGCTTCCTCAAGAATCGGTTGGCGAAGATGTTCGCGGAGTGCTTCTACTGTTCCGAGATCGATTGAACAATTCAGTTGTTCTTCGAGATAGCGACGGAGGCGAAACAATTCAAATAAACCGCAATTTTCAGATAAGTCTACTAACAAATCTAGATCGCTATCCGCATGAGCCTCATTCCGAGCAACCGAACCAAACAAAGAAAGCGATCGCGCCCCCATATTTTGTAATATCTTTTGTTCTTGTTGGAGTCGCTGAATAATCTCTGAAGTATTCATAATTGACACGCTCTATTATTTTTTGGCGTTGGAGAATACCTAATGTTTAAAGAGGAACTGGCACCGTGTTGAATTTCAAGTAATGCAAGAGCAAGCGAATGGAATACTCGAGCACCGTTAAGGATTTCAAGTAACTGAAATCCTATCCGTCTACACGGTGGGGTAGTTCATAGCGATTCAGAAACCGCTCAAGATACAGTCTCTGGCAAATTGGTTTGTAGTTTTAGGCAATTTCGTTCGCCATTGACCTGCAATTGGTATTCAACCTTATCCATGAGCCGTTTCATAATTAACCAACCATAACCACCCTCCTGCTTTCGTTCGGGAACTGGAGCCGAATAGGTATCAAGATCGTAGCCATTACCAACATCCCAAATTTCCAAAGCCAAATCTCGATTTTTCAGTTCGAGGCGCAGCAAAATAGGAATTTGCGATTGCTCCTTATGAGCGTGGCGCACGACATTAGAATAGGCCTCCACCAACGCCAGGCGCAGGCGGCTGGACTGGCGCGGCCAATCCACTGAGTCACCGAGTTCCAGTTCCAAACAGTCAAGCAACCAGCGCTCGACTACTGTTAAAAACTTAAGATCGCTCGGAATTTGTAGTTCCGTCTTCATTAACTACAAAACCTCCAAAGATAGCATTGTTTGATCGTCTTCCTGAACTTGAGTGGTACATTGGCGAAAGCGCTCTAACAAGCTGGTGAGATCGAAGGCTGACGATTCTTCCAGAATCAATTGCCAAAGACCGTCTTGATTGAGCATTGTATTCGTTTCTGACGCGCTGGGAGAATCCTCTCGCGTCACGGTTGCTTCTGTAATTCCATCACTGGTTAACAAAAAAATATCCCCCGAGCTTAAGGTTATCTCACCGGCTTGTCCTTTCCAAACGGGCAAAATGCCGACGGGTACCCCTCTTGCTTTTAAATAATTGGGTTCGAGACTATTGGCCTGTCCGGCTTCTGCTTGTTGAATGCTGGTTTGATGATTCCAAACCATCGGGTAGATATGACCAGAATTGGCATAGTGCAAGCACCGTGTTTCTGGAGTATAGCGGGCGATCACCATCGTAATAAAACAATTTGTGCTAAATAAATCGTCATTCATGGTTTGGTTGAGATTTCCTAGCACTACATGAGGATCGGGAGAGGCTTCTTGGGAGAGTTCGCGACGCAAAATTGAAATAGCGCTGGTCATAAACAATGCTGCCGGAACTCCTTTTCCGGAAACATCTCCCACCGCTAACCAAATATCTCCTTGAGGATGAACGTAAACCTCAAAGAAATCTCCTCCCACCTCTCGAGCAGGATAGCAACTGGCCTGCACTTTTACGTTTCCCGTATCGCCCCAACTTTGACGCAGTAAATTGTGCTGAATTTGTCTGGCGACTTCTAACTCAGCCCGCATTTTCTCGGCTTGTTGTTGAGTGCGTTGATAAAGTCTGGCTTGGGAAACCGCTAAAGCGGCCTGTTCGACGACGGATTTCAAGAGATTAATATCATCTTCAATCCAAGGTGTTGCCTCTTCATCTTGAGTGAGATAAAGGATGGCGAGGAGGTCTTGTTGAACGGTTAAAGGAACTGCCAATTGCAGGGCGGCATCTTCCCCAGAAGAAGCTCGTACTTGAGTATTGCGAGTTTCGAGGACGCGATCGAGTAAGGATGGCATCTCGGGGGGAAAACTGAATTCCTCTTTTGATTCTACAGTAATTTGATAGGGGAAGGAATCGACACTGAGGCGATCGCCTTCGACGGGTCTGAGAACCCCGGCTGCGGCCTCAAAATTCTCCGCGATCGTCTTCACGATCGCCTGGAGCATATCTTGATAATCCAAAGACTCGCGAATAGTCCGCGTGACGACGTTGAGAATTTCTTCTCGTCTCAGGGCGCGACGCAATTCGTTTGTTCTTTTCTTGAGAACTTTATAGGTCTCAGAGGCTTGTTGGACGACGGTTTTGAGATTTTCTGGATTCCAAGGTTTGGTAATGTACTTAAATACCTTGCCAGAGTTAATGGCATCGACTAAATCTTCTACATCGGTATAACCCGTCAGGAGAATGCGAATGGTTTCGGGAAAGCGATCGACGGTTTTACTTAAAAATTCCGTCCCATTCATAATTGGCATTCGCTGGTCGGAAATAATGATGGCCATTTCCCCTTCTTTTTCCAAGGTTTCTAGAGCACTTAAAGCACCATCTGCCTTGAAAACTTTAAAGTCCCGCCGGAACGTGCGATATAGTAAGTCTAGATTGTCGGGTTCATCGTCCACCACCATCAGTTTCAGTTTCTGGGAACTTACCTGACTCATTAACTTTCTCCGGTTGGATTATAAAAGGAAAGGGGGAAGGAAAAGACAAAGAAAATCAGAGATTTTGGGGAGTGACGAAACGAGTTACTGTTCGTTATATTTTGACGATAGAGATTAATAGAGATTAATTTTTTTTCAATTCCTATCGCGATTTAACTCTCTCCTAGATACTGGGAAGACAATTGATGAACACCCCATAACTTTCAAACTATACCATCTTTCGTACCCCTCTCGAAAATGGGCAATGAACAATTGATAATTTTTCATCCCTCATTAATAATTGTTCATAATTTAGTTTATAATTTAACGATGCCAGAACGCAAGGCTTGTACGGCTGCTTGGGTGCGATCGTTGGCACAAAGTTTATTCAGGATGTTGCGAACGTGAGTTTTAACGGTTCCAACGGTAATGTAAAGTTCTTTTGCAATTTCGGCATTGCTGTAGCCCTCCACGATTAGTTGCAGGACTTCAAGTTCGCGTTCGGTGAGATAATAATTCTCGGTCAGAGGGGAGTTTGAGGCAGAACGAGACCTCACAGAATTAGAATTGCGGGCGCAGGAAAGAACAATTTTCGCGATCGCCGGGTCGATCCAAGCATTACCTTGATGAGTTGCTTTAATCGCATCGAGAAGCCATTCTAGTTTTGTATCTTTCATACAATAGGAATCGGCTCCTGCGGCAAAAGCGGCCATAACGGTTTCTTCGTTATCTTGTAGGGTCAAAATCAGGATTTTGGTCGCGATCGGCGTAGTTTTTAACTGACGGGTTAGTTCAATACCATCGAGGTCCGGTAGACCAATATCAACGATCGCCACATCGGGGACAAGATTCTGCACCAACTGCAAGCCATCTTTTCCCTTAGCGGCTTCCCCGATACAATCGACTTCACTGCGTTCTCGTAGTGCTGTTTTTAACGCCATGCGGGTAAGATCGTGGTCTTCAATCAAGACAACTCGAATGTGATTCATATCTGTAATTCAGATGCTTATTTTTCCCTGCCAATCTTTTGACACTCCCTACTCTCAAGAGATGAAGCTATCAATTCCCACAATTTTATCGTATATATCCTAAAATTCCAGAATGCTTTTGCGCCGATGTTGCCAGAATGGTAACGGCACGCCCTCAACCCCGATCGCTTCTGTAAGCTAAATTTATGCACTCCCGCAGTCCCCAACTCCACCGACACCAACAAACTTTGTGGCAAGATTTGACCCTTGCGGCATCCCCCAAGGTCGATCAACTCGACAATATTAAAACCCACCTCGATCTGGTTTTACTGGCGCTAGAAGCCTTGGTGGGAATTGGTTCTGATGCTATTCTCAAAACCGCTAAAGATTTAGGCTTGGAGTCTGAAATCAGCGATCGCGTCGGTTTATGGCGCTTGCGCCAATCTAATCCTTTGCGGAAAAGTTCGGGGGGACGAAAAAAATTAGATGTCGAAGAAGCGCGATCGTTGGTTCTGATTATCTGTTGTTTGGCACAGCAGCATCAAGAGTTGATTCGTCGTGCCGTAACCCTTCTGGAGCAAATGGTACAGGACGATCGCCCTCTCTATCAAGTTGCACTTTTAGGAGATTATTTAGACAATTTTTCTAATATTTATCAAGAACGCATGGGAGAAAATGCAGCAATTTCCAGCGCAGAACTCGAAAGTCTTGCTTGCAAATTTTTAATCGATTTACTCTTCTATAGTGCAGCAAACGGTCATCGCCGCTTATGGTTAGCTCTGATCGGTTAACAGTTATCAATCAATTATTATTTATCCGCGATCGCTCCTTATTTATCCCTCATCATTTATTACTACCATGATTACTCGCCGTTATACTCCCCCAACTTGTACTTTAGAGATTGTGGCCAAGCGATCGCCTCTGGCTCGTTTTTGGGGGAATGCCCTCGTGAATGAGTTGCGTTTTGAATTGCGCTTCGACGATCCCAGAAATATTCAGCAAGACTCTCCCATCGCTTGCGGCGATCGCGAACAATTAGACCTTTTATGCGATTTAGTCACCACCTACGTTCAAGATTTTTTACTCCTCTCTTCGACTCGCAAATTGCCTCTTCTCACCGTTGGCACTCCGACACCAGAAAATCCCCCTCTTGCCCCAGAGGATAACGCCTCTCTTGCGTCTTCCTTGCCTTATCTTCAACCCAAAGGACTACTTCTCCACGAACTCACCCTCGGAAAACTGGCGGGGTCAAATTCCGAGGCGATCGTACCGTTGAGCGCCACCCAACTTTTCGATCTGGCCACAGCCCTTGACGAGTACAGTGCCGAGATCGATCGCCTCCCTCAATTGGCTCGTCAGTCTTCAACCCCCATCGTTCCAGTTTGGGTCAAAGTTGCCGCCGGACTGTTGTTTACCGTAGGACTGGCAACGGCGATCGTGCAACTGAGCCAACAACCGCAAAGTCAAATTGCTTCGACTTCATCTCCAAAAGATGCGATCGCCACTTCTCCCGTCGAACCTTTACCCCCCCTCCCGGAACCTTTACTCCCTCCCAATCCTGCCTTTCCCGACGATCTCTCCCAACGCGGTTCCGTCGCTCCTCCCCCGTCTGTCACTGCGCCTATCGCCCCAGAAGCACCCTTTGTTACCCCCAGACCCCCTCGCCCTCTCAATAGAAGCAATTCCTCAAGTTCCTCCTCGAGTTCCTCCTCACCTCCTCCCCCACCAGAAGAGGAAAACAATGATTTCCCTTTAGTCTTGCCCAAAGCTACGCCAACCCTGCCGGATCTACCCGCCGTCACCTCAGAGCGATCCCAGAATAATGCCCCTTTAGAAAGCACCCCATTTCCCGATAATTTCCCTGCATCTCCCTTGGAAGATTCGGCAGAAGCAGAGGCATTGGACAATTTACCCACTGCTCCCGTGGAACCGCCGCGATCGCCAAACCGACCAGAAACAACAGCAGCAGCCCCTATCCCTCCTGTTGTTGCTCGTCCTGTTCCCCCACGCTCCCCCGGTTCTGCCCCTAGTTCAAACAGCCGCGATCGCGCCCCCTCTCCCTTTGAATCCTTAGAAGGCGGAACCCCTAATCCAGGGCAAATTGCGTCCCCCCAAGTCTCTCAAGTCCAAGGCTACTTCCAACAACGGTGGCAACCCCCAGAAAACCTAAAAGAAACCTTAGAATATCGCCTGTACTTAGCCAATGATGGTTCTCTCAAGAGCTTTATCCCCCTAGGAGAAGCCGCACTAAGCTATCTCGATCGCACCCCCATGCCTCAACTGGGCAAACCCTTTGTTTCTCCCTCCTCAAATTCTCAAACCCTACAAATGCGTTTGATTTTAGGAACGGATGGTTCGGTGCAAACACAGTTAGAATCCTCAGATCGTTGAATCGTCAAAAATTTTCCCTTGGTTTATTTTTTACTATTGTTCATAAAAATTAATAAAAATTTACTCCCTCCCCCAATGAATCCCCCAAATAGAGAGAACTCATTGAGGATTAATTGGGTTTGAGTCCCTAGAGAACGCAATTAGCGCAGAAAACTACTCATTAGCCAGAAAATCAGGAAAGTTAGTAATTGGGCAAACTCCACCGGAGAACTCCCCCCATTGCCAACGGGAGAACTCACCAAACCCGAAAGGAGACCCCCAATAACCAAGCCCATGAGGAATCCCACAAAAGTCATCAAGAAAGCCCGACCAAAGCGATTTTCCTTGCGATTGAGAAAATAAAGATTGACACAAAACCCTAATCCAAGGGCTAGGGGTCTCAAAGTTGAATTCTCATTTGGAGTTAACAAGGTCAAAATAGCCAAGCTCAAAAAGATGAGAGCCGGCCAAAGAATATCCGATCGCGATGGCGTATCGATAAATTTCTGCATCCAACCCGTTGAAACCATTGGAGTATTTAAGGCAACAGGGGTTGGCACTTCTGCCGTTCGCTCCGGAAAGCGAATGCGTTCGGGCACCTTAATTTTGCCCTCTTGACGCATTTTCAAGCGATCCATGATAATCGCATCATAAGCAGCCTCAATGGTTTGCACTTGTTTGCTGTCATTTTCGTATTGCTGACCCAAACGACTTCTAGCCTCTTGAATTTCTTCAAAAGACGCGTCTCGCGTTAACCCTAGAGTTTCATAGGCATTTTGTTCGCTCATCAAACAACCTCCACAATAGTCCCATCTTTGCCTTTGGTTGCTGCAAATTCTACACTGGTTTAATAAGTGTTTCAGAGTTAACCCTTTGCTGCACTCCCTCATAAAGCTAGTGTAGCTTGACATCGAGAGGGTGGTAAACTGGCTCGCCAGTTCGGGCCAGTCAATTGCCGATTGGATGTCAATATATCGAGCATGACCTAATCTATTTAGAGTAACCTAACAGTGTCTCTATTGTTGTCTAGAATGCTGTTGTCTAGAATACCAAGGACCATCTTAGGTTAATCGACCTTACATTAAGTCATAATATCTAGTTTTTTAATTTTTTCAAAGAAAAACTATGGCTACGGACTCTGCCAAAATTCTTGTTGTGGATGATGACCCAGCTATCCGAAACCTCGTTGAGCGATTTCTCTCTCAAAAAAAGTATCAAGTGGAATCGGCGGCTGATGGCAAGTCTGCCTTGGTCGCGTTTGACAGCTTTAACCCCGATCTGGTGATTCTCGATGTGAATTTGCCCGATGCTCTCGGCTATAATCTCTGCGAGCAAATGCAAAGCCGAACGGATGTCTTTGTTTTAATGCTTACCAGTCGTAATGATACGGAAGATAAGGCGATCGGCTTTAGAAAAGGAGCCGATGACTATTTAACAAAACCGTTTGATTTGCAAGAACTCGAATTTCGGGTTGGGGCGATCCTCAAGCGCAAGCGAGTGGTGACAACCCCTCCAGAAAAAGAAATTATTGAGTTTGGTTATTTAGCGATCGATCCTCAGCGAAGAGAAGTTAAAGTGAGCGGACAACTCGTTTCATTTACTTCACTAGAGTTCGATCTGCTCTATTACCTTGCGTCTCATCCCAATGAAGCCTTAAGTCGCCCAACTTTAATTAAAGATGTTTGGGATTATGACGATATGGTGGGAGATCAAAGGGTAGTGGACGTACATATCGGGCAAATTCGCAAAAAAATCGAAAATGATTCTGCCCAACCGTCTCTGATTAAGACGATTCGCGGTTATGGCTATCGCTTTGAACTGCCAGAATCGTAATTTGTTTACCGATCGCATTTCTGGGCGATAGCCCGTAAATCTCACCTAAACTCGAGGAGATTCGGATTCTGGATGCTGGGTAGTCGCTTCTACCTGGGAATTCATCTCGGTTGATTCTTGGGGTTCTAACTGGGCATTCATTTTCACGGCATCTTCAATTTGTTGTGCTTCTCGCTTGAATTCATTTTGAAATTCATTGGATGCGTCTTGGAATCCGCGAATCGCTTTCCCAAGACTGCGTCCGATTTCTGGTAGTTTTTTAGGCCCAAAAATGAGTAGGGCAACAACCAAAATTAGCACCATTTCCGGTAAACCAATGCCAAAAACATTCATGATGAGACTCCCGTTCCTCAAGTTTGCGTCTTTATTTTTACACAATAAAAAACCCGGCGAACCGGGTGCGATCGCTCTAATTGGAAAAATCACGAGAAGAGAAGCCGGTGCTTACTTCTCGCGTCCCGTTCTAGCTACCTAAACTTCTCCAATCAACATTCACGCCATTAAGAACGAGATCGGAGTTGTAAATCTGCAAAATAATTAACAAGAACACGAAAAATAACAGCATGAAAACTGCCATAAGGGAAGTTGTTCCCCAACCGGGAGCAACTTTTCCGTACTCGGCGTTTAAGGGCCTTAGCCGATC
>NZ_JAYGHV010000386.1:0-50438 GCF_034932145.1 Spirulina sp. 06S082
TATGTTCTATGCCTTTGAGTCTTCACCTCGTCTGATTCCAGGTGCTTTATCTCATTTATTTGCCCAAGCGAGCCAAGCAGGAAAAATCACCCTTGCCGATCGCTATGGTTTAATGGCGGCGATTCTAGATGATTCTTTGCCGGAAGAGGAGAGAGCTTCGATCGATCGCCTACTTCGAGCAACTCGCACGGGACGAATGAAAGTGGTCGATGAAATTTCCTTTACTTATCATCAATAAATCAATTTTGGTGTACTGCGATACTCTTGCTCTAATATTGACAAAATGTAACACGACTCGAAGCCATTTTCGCCTTGAAAATTTTCGCGTAATTTTCCTTCCAGCACAAATCCTTCGGTTTCGTATAAGTGTTTTGCCCGTTGGTTAAATTCTTTGACATCCAAGCAGAAACGATGGGCATTATAATTCTCAAATGCCAGTTTTTTCAGCAATTGCAATGCCTCTCGTCCATATCCTTGTCCTTTTTGTGCGATCGCGATCCGTCGCAATGACAAGCAGCGATCGGGGCTTTGCAACCCTTCTAAAATAAAATAGCCCAGTAATTTTTTGTTGGCGATCGCCTCAATGATACCGTGAAATATATCGACATTGGTAAAGGCTGCTTGATGTTGCTCTCTACTCCATTGATAGATATAGGGACGATTTTCGCGATCGCCTTCAACCGTTAGCACAAAATCTAAATCTTTTACTCGAGTTTCCCGCAATTCGATTCTCATTATCGTTCTCATAAAACCTCATCTAGAATATTAATCCCCTCTGACGCAAAAACGGGTATGATTTACCGCGATCGCGCTTCTTTGCAAGATTGGAAAGCATTTCAAGTTTGGTGCAGGCAAACTTCTTACTGGTTCTATTGCGTTAATAGCTTAGGTTAAAAATTTGCTATACTGAGAAGCCTACAAAATCTATTCATCCCATTATTGTGTTAGTGCAGAATTGTCAACAGAAAATAAGTAAACTAAATATTAATACTCAGCATTTAAAATCATTCTCTAAAATCTTTAAATTTGCGGATCTTTTTGCTGGAATAGGTGGATTTCGTCTAGCATTTGAACAGGCTGGTTATCAATGTGTTTCTTCCTGTGAAATTAATCCTGCCTGCCAAGAAGTTTATTTTAATAACTTCGGTGATTTTCCCGAAGTAGATATCACAAAAATTGAGATTAAAAATCTACCTGACTTTGATGTTTTAACAGCAGGATTTCCTTGTCAACCTTTTAGTATTTGTGGAAAAAGAAAAGGGTTTCAAGATACTCGGGGGACTTTATTTTTTTCAATTTGTGAAATTATTGAGGCAAAAAATCCCAGTGTCATTTTACTAGAAAATGTCAAGCATTTACTCCATCAAGATAAAGGTAAAACTTTGAAAGTTATACTTTATTCTCTAGAAGATTTAGGTTATTTTGTGAGTTTAAAGGTAATAAATGCAAAAGATTTTGGTTTACCTCAAAATCGAGAACGAGTCATTATCATCGCAACAAAAAAACAAAAATTTGATTTTGAACGCATTCGGATCGATTCTCAAATCTATCCACTTAGAGAATTTCTCTGTCAATCTGGTAAATTTGAATATTTAAACCCTACAGAATATACGATGATCGAAAATCCCAAGCAGCAAAGATCGGGATTAATTTTCGTTGGTTATCGAAATAAAAGTATCTGGAAAAAAGGAATTAGACCTAATACAGAACATCTTTCTCGAGTTCACCATCAACCTAACCGAATTTATTCAATTGATGGTGTACATCCTACTATCCCCTCTCAAGAGACTTCAGGACGTTTTTTTATTCATATTCCTGAAGAAAATTCTGTGCGTAAATTGACCCTTAAGGAATGCTATAGAATCATGGGATTTCCCGATCATTTTATCACTCATAAAAACGTTTCTGAGTGTTATAAGCAGGTCGGTAATTCTGTCTGTATTCCTATGATGTATGAAATTGCTTTACAATTAAGAGAGCAAATTTTAGAAAATGAATTCAATCATAATAGTTCTGCTAATATAACAACTGCAAGTATTTCTCAAAAATCATCCCCTATTCAATTAGCAATTCCAGGACTTCAGGCTATGGAACATAAAAATAAATTGATTGAAATTTATAATCGTTCAATTTCTATTGATAAAATTCAACAAGAAATTCCAATCCAGTATATAAATTTTATTAATGTAATTGCAAAAAAATGCACTCGCCAAAAAGCTGTTTATACTGTTTTCATTACATTAGTAGTTCATAAAATTTTATATCCAAAGCAAGATATTAGATATCATCAATCTAATATGCAAGGAGGATTTTCAGGTCGAACAATTGACACTAAAGAAGTTACACCGACCTTACAGGAATTAGGTTTACCTGCAATGGCTGAGAGTGGCTGGCTCACTCGTTCTCTTGAACAACCTTATCCTTATACTCTTGATTATAATGGAAAAATTAGCGATCGCGCCGTTAAAGAAGCCTTTTTAAATCTTATTGATTTTGTACAAAATAATGGCGATCGAGCAGAAATCGTGTTACAAATGCTGTTGCATGAATCTAGAAAAATTGTTGAAGCTAATAAGGTTGAAATTGTACGGATTGAGAATGCTGAAAAACTGGACATCAAAACAATTATTAACTGTTTGAAAAAACATTTTAATTATAATTACAAAACTCATGGAGCATCAAAACTTCCTGTGCTTGCTTTTTATGCAATTTATGAATTAATCATTGAGGAAATTAGTCGATATGAAGAATGTAGGCTAAAACCGTTAGGAAGTCATACTGCTTCCGATCGCACCTCTAAAAGTGCAGGAGATATTGAAATATACGATCGCGACGATCAATTGATTGAAGTAATTGAAATTAAACATGGGAAAGCAATCGATTTGCAAATGATTCGTATTGCTAAAGACAAAATCATTAAATTCAACCCACAACGATATTGCATTTATTCATCAGCAGATATTCAAGAATCGGAAAAAGAACAAATTGAGAATGAGATTGAACAAGTTCGTGAAACTCATGGTTGTCAAATAATCATCAATGGAGTTCTCCCGACTTTAAAATACTATTTGAGATTAGTTATGTCTCTACAACAATTTGTTGATGGATATTCACAATTAGTTGAAGTTGATACAGAGTTGCAAAAAATCCATAAAGAACAATGGAATAAGATTTTAACTCTCACCCTCAAACTATAGAGCAGTGAATTAGATATTATTTATGAGCTATAATCCCAGTTTATGTTTTTCCAACTGTGTTCAACGCACTCACCCATCCCATTTTCAACCGAGATGACCTTATTCTCGTTAAACTCGATCTAGAGTGTTATCAAAAATATTTAATCAGTTAAAGTTGTGTTAGCCGAAGTTCAGAAATCCGATCGCGTTTCCTCCCTTATTCCTTCTCAATATCCCGTCAGCATTGCGCCGATGATGGATCGCACCGATCGCCATTTTCGCTATTTTATGCGACAAATCACGCGACGGACGCTTCTTTATACAGAAATGGTGACAACAGCAGCAATTCTGCACGGCGATCGCGAAAAACTCCTCGGTTTCTCTCCAGAAGAAAAACCCCTCGTTTTACAGTTGGGAGGCGACGATCGAGAAGCGTTGATAACTTGTGCAAAAATTGCAGAAGAGTGGGGCTATGACGAAGTAAACCTGAATGTAGGCTGTCCCAGTCCGCGAGTGCAAAGCGGCAATTTTGGAGCCTGTTTGATGCTGCAACCGGAAACTGTAGCCAAAGCAGTAGAGGCCATGCAACAAACAGTCTCGATTCCTGTCACCGTCAAACATAGAATTGGGGTGGACGATCGCGATCGCTATGAAGATATGCGAGAATTCGTGCGTATTGTCTCCGAAACTGGCTGTCAGCGTTTTACCGTTCATGCGCGGAAGGCATGGTTGCAAGGGTTAAGCCCCAAGGAAAATCGCACAGTTCCCCCTTTGCGTTATGCTGATGTTCATCGCCTCAAGCAAGAATTTCCCCATCTCATCATAGAAATTAATGGCGGATTTACCCATTGGCAACAAGTTCAAGAACAATTGCAATCTATTGATGCGGTTATGATCGGTCGCGCTGCTTATGATAATCCCTATTTGTTTGCAACCTGCGATCGCGATTTTTATGGAGAGACTCAGATACCCCCGACTCGTCGAGAGATCGTGCAAGCAATGTTCCCCTATCTTGAATACTGGACGGGGAAAGGTCTAAAACTAAACAGTATCACTCGCCATATGTTGCAACTATTTACAGGACAACCAGGGACAAAAGCATGGAAACGCTATATTACAGAAAATATCGGTCGTATTGATGCTGGGGTAGAAGTCGTTCGCGAAGCATTAACTCGAGTGCCATGATTTTAATGTGAAGCGATCGCCTGTATTGACTCTTGAAAAAAAAGAGTTCGGTATACCGAACTCCTAAGTGCAAAAAAAGGGTTAACTTGAAAAATAGTTAACCCCTATATTTCGGAACGCAAACTGGAGACTACTGGATAACCAACTTAACATTGGCATTCTGTAAACCACGTTGCTTCACTTCAGATAAGGTTTTGTTAACGGCGTACTTTTGATTGATGGAGTTGATCAACTCGGTCTGGTTGTGCTTCTTAGCAACACCCCAAAGGTCGGCAATCAAATCGAAGGTACCATCGCCATTGCGAGACCAGCCGAGATCGTATTCGCCATCGAGAACGGCAACCAAATCGGCGCGAACGCGCTGTCCGTTATAACCGCGAACGTCAGCATCGTTTTTAACGCTGATGCCCAAATCGCGCAAAGAGGTTTGGAGAATCGCAACATCGGAGATTTTGGTACGCAAGGTGCTGAAATGAGACATTTGGATTTCCTCTCGAAAAGGTAAACGACAGTGATATATTTGTGATGTGTTTTTGAGTTTGAGCTTGCCGTCAGAGTGGCTTCTGAAGGCAGCTTTTTTTTTGCTTGTTAGCGACTTGCTAACGTTAAACTACTAGCGATTTGCTAGTCTTTGCTCCCTTCAAAACGAGGGGAGAAAGCCTGTTAGAACTCCATGCGCTGGTATTCAGCCGTGGCGGTGGCGGCAGGTCTGGCACGCTGTCTGGCCCATTCTCGCAGCGCAGTTACCTGTTCCATCATGGTTCGGGACAGAGGTAGAGTGGCTTTGAGTGCCGCAATAATATCGATTTGTACGAATTCCCGATCTTGGGCGAATGCTTCGTACATGGCGGCGATAATTGCCTGCTCGATCTCTGCTCCGGAAAATCCGTCGGACATTGTAGCAAGTTGGGGAAGGTCGAAGCGTGCAATGTCATCCCGTCGCTTGCATAAATGAATTCTAAATATTTCTTCCCGTTCTTGTTGCGTGGGAAGGTCAACAAAAAATATCTCGTCAAAGCGTCCTTTGCGTAAAAATTCCCCTGGCAATCGTTCGATCCGGTTCGCTGTTGCCATAACAAACACTGGGGAGGTTTTCTCCTGCATCCAGGTTAGGAAGGAACCAAAAATTCGGCTCGATGTACCGCCATCGGAATCCGCAGAACCCGTCCCCCCTGCAAAGGATTTATCAAGTTCGTCAATGAAAAGAATGGCGGGAGAAATGGATTCGGCGGTTTTGAGGGCGTTGCGTAAGTTGGCTTCCGATCGCCCTACCATCGAACCATCATACACTCGTCCCATATCCAAGCGCAGGATGGGCAATCCCCACAGCCGCGATGTGGTTTTGGCGATCAGGGATTTACCGCAGCCTGGAACCCCTAAAATGAGCATTCCTTTGGGTTGGGGAAGTCCGTACTCTCTGGCTCTTTCGGTGAAGGCGTTAGAACGTTGGCGCAGCCATTTTTTTAACTCGTCTAAACCTCCGATCGCGTCCAGAGTTTCATCTTCTTCGATATATTCCAAAATGCCATTACGTCGAATCAGTTGTTTTTTCTCCGAGAGAATAATGTCAACTTCTTCTTGGGTGAGACGACCGGCTTTAACATAGGCCTTGCGGTAAACTTTTTCGGCTTCGTCTTTGGTTAAACCGAGTGCCGCTCTGAGTAGTTTTTCGCGAACTTCTGTGGTGATTCGGCTAGTTTTGGTTTTATCGAGGTGGCGATCGAGAACTTTATTCAGTTCTGCCATATTGGGCAGGGGATAGTCAAGAACGACGACTTCTTTCTCGAGTTCGATAGGAATTTCTTGTAAGGGAGACATGAGAATAATAATCTTCTCAGTCCCTTTAAAGGAGGCGATCGCGTCTCTTAATGCTCGCTTTACGCCCGGATCTGTAATGAAATCGTGTAAGTCTTTAAATATAAATAGTCCCGCCTGTTCGTGCTGAATTACCCATTTAATTGCCGCTTCTGGAGAGACAGTATTATGTCGGGTTGAATTCCGCGCTTGATTCCGATCTGGGTTTGTCTGTTCGTTTCCGCATTCCACCATCCCCTGGGTCATCGTCCAAACAAAAACCTGTTGGTGTTGGGTTTCTGTTCGAGCGATGCGGGCGATCGCTTGCTCTGCTCGCTGTTCCTCGGGGGTAACGAGATAAATTAGGGGATATTGAGCTTTGATGAGAATGCTTAATTCTTCTTTCATGGTGATTAACCCTTAAGTAATCGATCGCTCAACAATCAAACCCCTTGCGATCTAAAGATATTCAGAAAAATCAATTCAGAAAAATCTAAAATCTCTAAAAATATCGGGCAATGAGAGTGAAATAAGATTCCAATGAAGCGGAATTCTCTGACAGAAAACCCCAACAGAAATCGGATAATGGGAAACTTGAACAGGAAACTTTAACAAGGAACTAAGGTCTCTTCCCCTCGAGATTCAGAATGAGAATTGAGTTCTTCTCTAACCTGCTCGCGTACTTTCTCAACAGAAATTTCTTGGGAAATTTCATTGACAAGAATGCCAGCTTGATTTTTTAAGGAAATCAATTCACCATCCCTTTGAACAACGGGAGAACGACAGTCGGGACAATGATAAACCTGATGGTTTTGTCCTTGTTTCTGTCCTTGTTTTTGTTTTTCCGTCAAGGATTTCAAAGATTGAGTTTGTTCCTGGGTTTCTTCGATAACTTCCGGATGCTGCAAGTAAAAAAGAACGGCCTTTTCTACCATTGCGGACATCGATTCAATATCCACGGCGGATTTGATTTTAAGCCTACGGTGGAGGTCTGGTGGAAGATAAAGAGTAACTTTGTGCTTGTCTTGCATCTCGTGCTTGTTTTGTTTTTACCCGGGTATGTTGTGTCATCTTAATTGCCTTTTGAGGAAACTGTCAAGATGCCAAGCCAGTATGACAGCATTATTGTAATATTTGTTTACAAAGCGGGGAAAAATGAGGGGAGATTCATCGGGTAAATAAGTCGTGAAAGCCTTGTCTGCGGCGTTTTGGGGATTCTGGGGCGATGTAACCCCAGAGACTTTCCCAGTAAAAGAAGGAAACGCCAGCAAAATGGCGATCGCGGACTTCTCGAACTTGTTCTTGAATAGTATTCATAGGGACGGGTTTGGAGACGACTCCGCTTAAAATGCCAATACTGACGGGAATCTGTTGTTGGGCGAAACGGACTGGGGGTTGAGAGAGTTCGTTAATGAAGCCCTGGCGATCGCCACGATAGACTTGCAGGACTAATTCATCAATCAGACCTCGAGCAATCCAAACTTGCCAATTTTGTAGATAATTTGTATAGGAATAGCTTTGAGAATTGGGAGACAGAGAAATAAGACAATCGGGTTTTATGGCTTTAACTTCCTGATAAATTTCTGTCATCAACTCAGTCACTTTGTTTGCTCTCCACCCCATCCAACGCGGGTCGTAAGGGTTGCTGGGCGGTAATTTGCCCTGGTGTTCCTCTCGATAGATTTGTAGTGTTAAATCATCGTAGCCCATTTCCACGGGTATCCCAAAATGATCGTCGATTTGAATGCCGTCAACATCATAGTTTTGGACAACCTCTAAAATCAGTCCTTTGATAAACTTCCTCACTTCTGGATGTAACGGGTTTAACCACACCTGACGCATGGAAAATAAATTATTGAACCACTCAAAGGACTTTTTGGGTTCTTCGCTATCTTGAAAAGCATCGCGATATTCTTTTCGCTGTCGATCTAGGGTTTGCGTAAACCAGTCGGGATGACGTTTAGCTAAGACTGAACCTTGAGGAGTCATCAAACCATATTCAAACCAGGGAATAACCTTAAATCCTTGTTGATGTCCTCGGGTTACGACCTCTTTGAGTACATCAGAACCCAAGTGCATGAGTTTGAGGAAAGGTTCGCGATCGCGTCCGGTTGCTGCTTTGGCGATCGCACTGGGATAAAACGTATCTCCTCGATTCCAAACGACGGGATAGAGAGTATTAAAATGCAATTGCGCCAATGTATTAACAGCGCGTTGTATACCCCAAGGGAAAAAGAGTACGCCGCTATTGACATTGGTTAGCCAAACACCACGAACTTCCCCCGCATCCATTGGTAAAGAACGCGGAGAAATAGGGACATTCAAGAGGGCGATCGCCAAACTCGCAATCAGTCCTAAGAGTAAACCGTTTTTAAACCAGTTCCGAAATTGAAGTTGCATCTATCTCTAGAGAGAAATTTTTTATTTTGAAGCAAAGATTTTCCACAAGAATCCTTAATTTAGAGGATTTACGCAACTAGGGAGCGAGACGTTCCCACTCCCGTATTCTCTCGTTTTAGGTTAAATTCCTTGACTCTCGGAAAAAGTTACGGGAAACTTAACAAAATATTGAAGCGAGTTGTTCCATTAATACGAAACTTTGTTAAGATTCTTGAAATATTAATACTGTTTCGCCGAAAAATGGGTAAGACAAAAAGAGAACTGCGATCGCATTTTTCCCCCTATTCTCTATCTGCATTTTGGAGGAGCAACCCCCAGCGATGAGCATGGAAACCCTAGAGTTCATTATTTATCCAGACGGTCGCGTACAAGAGAAGGTCACGGGAATCGTGGGCAAATCTTGCGCGGAAGTCACCGAGGCGATCGAGGCACAACTCGGTCGAGTCATGTCTGTGGAAAAAACTTCAGACTATTACGCCCTCAAGCAACAGGGGAAAGTCTCTGATTCTGTTGCAGCAACCAACCCCCAAACGACTTGGACGAGTTGGTAAGGTCAAAATGAGCAAGGGGGCGCAAGCATTGCGCCCCTACATAAAATTCTGATTTCAATTATTCATTAAGGAACTTTACAATATGTCTCATTTCAGCAATATCAAAACCCAAATTCGCAATCTCGTTTCTCTCAAAGCGGCTTTGACTGACTTGGATATTGAGTGGAAAGAAGGACCCGAAACTGTTCGGGGTTATCAGGGCAAAACTCAGAGTGCTGAAGTTGTCGTAGAACAAGAAAACGACTACGACATCGGTTTTAGCTGGAATGGTGAAGAATATGAAATGGTTGCCGATCTGCAATACTGGCAACAGCCTTTATCTGTGGAAGGTTTTATTAAGCAGGTCACTCAGCGTTATGCCTATCACACCGTAGTTAGCGAAACAGTAAAACAAGGGTTTCAAGTAGCGCGAGAACAGAAAAATGAAGATGGTTCTATTTGTTTGGTTGTCCAGCGCTGGAGTGCTTAAATGAGCGATTTCGATCCTACTCAAGCGCGATCGGGTTTTGAACCAGAGTTAGGGGGCGTTTTTCGAGATGCCCCCGATCGCACGGGTTTTGAGCCAGAATTAGGTGGAAAACTGCGAGAGAAGGGTGTTTACGTCGATGAGGTTACTTGCATCGGTTGTAAACACTGCGCCCATACGTCTCCGAATACTTTTTATATTGAGCCAGATTATGGACGGGCGCGGGTGATTCGTCAAGATGGGGACTCGGAAGACAGCATCGGCGAGGCGATCGATACTTGTCCGGTAAACTGCATTCATTGGGTAGATTACACGGAGTTGAAGCAGTTAGAAGCAGCACGAAAATATCAAACAATTCCTATTGCAGGTTTTCCCGTTGATGCTTCGATCGCGGCTGTACAAAACCGACTCCGACGGGAACAAGAACTTAAGCAAAAGGAACAGAAACGCAAAAAGGCGATCGGTGAATGAAGGAGAGTTGATAATTCAATGGGGGCGAAAGTTAAAAAACAAAGGGAATTCAGTTAGTGTCGTTTAAATGCTTCACAGCTTAGATGACCTGCTCAAGGGAATAGGACAAGAAGACTGTCGCTGTCCAATGAGCAATAGTGAAGTGATAATCTTAACCTTGGGATTACCTCAACTTTATATAATTCTAAACAAATTGTTCTAGCATCGAGTGCTATGTGCTGAATTTTAACAGCCTCAAATTAAAAAACCAAGAGAACGAACAATTTTCAAACTAAAAAGATAATGGGCATTAAACGTCGTCACTTTTTGTTGTTTATGGGAGCAAGTGCTGGGAGTGTTGCCCTCGGTTCTTTGGCTTCTCCGCGTCAAGGGTTCTCGATGCCATTTTCGGGCGCGGATTCTTCCTTGTTGGCTAATGGTTTAAGTTTTGAACCCGTTAAACTCCCAATTCCTTTAGAGGTTAATGCGCTAACTCAAACAAAGCAAATTGAGTCTTACAGTACCTATCAAGTTCAAGACGATCTTGTTTTACCGAAAGGCTTTACTTATGATGTCATTGCTGCTTGGGGCGATCGCGTTGGGGATTCTCGCTTCGGCTATAACAACGACTATCTTTCCTTTGTGGAAACTGCCCCCAATGAAGGCTATTTAACCATTAATTTTGAGTATATTAGCGGGCAAACCTGGATGGCAACCTATCCGGAAGCGATCGGTAAATCTCTGCCTTTTGAGGCAGTTAAAAGCGCCCTAACCGGTAGTGAAGGCACGATCGATGCTTTTGCACTCTCCAATAGTCCCTTAAAGGCACAAATTCAAGAAATTGCCAAAGAAGCCATGATCGATGTAGGAATGGGAGTGATTTCTCTGCGTCGTAACCCCGATGGACAATGGGTGCGAACCTATAGCGATCGCGATCGCCGCGTGACAGGAATTTCCGGGCTAGAAGATGGACGCTATCTTAAATCTACCGGTCCCGCCGTTGCTATCTTTAATAAGCGCAACAAACAAGGCTATGACGATAATTTAGGTAGCAAAATTATTGGTACTTTTGGCAACTGTGCCGGAGGAACTACCCCTTGGGGAACTGTCTTTAGTGCGGAAGAGAACTATCAAGACCTCGTTCCCGAACCCGTGATGGCGGATGGTTCTTCTCTACCTCCTGCCTCGAAACCCTTTGGAATTGGGGAAATTGAGGGTCAAGGCAATCCTTTTGGCTTGGCAGGAAATAAGTACGGTTGGATGGTGGAACTCGATCCCGCTAACCCCAAAGACTACGGCACAAAACACACTTGGTTAGGGCGCTACCGTCACGAAGCTGTCGGGTTTTTAGTGCGTCCAGGGAAAAAATTAGCCGTTTATTCGGGCTGCGATCGCCGGGGAGGACATCTCTATAAGTTCGTTTCTCAAGATACAGTTCGCAATGTCACCGACAAGGCTAATTCTCGCCTTCTCGAAGAGGGAATGCTGTATGGGGCGAAATTCAATCCTGACGGGACAGGAAGCTGGATTCCCTTGACTCCCAGTACCGCGATCGATCCCATCCTTCCCAGTACCGTTGGGGGAGGAATGGTCAAGTTTCCCAACCCCGATCGCAATGCGGGGGGTGTTGTGAAAGTGACCAAGGATGCCGAAGCTAAGGCGATAAAAACGCAATTTCCCACCCTTGGCGACCTCTACCCAGGCACGGAAGCAGAGAAACAGGGTGCCATCCTCATCGACGCACATTATGCCGGAAATGCCGCAGGAATCACCACTACAGCACGTCCGGAAGATACCATCGTTGCCAAAGATGGAACCCTTTATATTGCCTTCACTTCCGGAACTCCAGGGGGAGATGGCGGACCCGATACCCGCATCTTTAAGGGTCCTAATGGCGAAGTTCCCTACGAGTTTGGCTGGATCGTTAGCTTGAAGGAAGAGGGAATGGACCCCGGTGCCATGACCTTCCGTTGGCAGGCTTTGGCCATGGGAGGAGAACCGGCTGCGGGGGGTACGGGTTTCTCTAACCCTGATAATATCGAAATCGACAACACGGGCAATCTCTGGGTCGTTACGGATATGTCTACTAGCGCTCATAATAAGCCCGTTCCCAGTCGCATGAAAGAGGGAAAACCCCTTTCTCAGAAGGATTTATTAGGGATTTTTGGCAACAATTCCATCTGGTTTTTACCCACTTCGGGACCTAGTGCGGGAGAGGCCTATCCTTTTGGTATTGGACCGAGTGAGTGCGAGTGTACGGGACCGTTTTTCACCCAAGATGAGGGGACCTTATTCCTTGCGGTACAACATCCAGGGGAACGTAATGGCATTCGTCAGGGGATGAAGTCGGAAACGCGCAAGTATGCGATGCAAACGACGGATGGTGAGGAGTTCATTCAATCTCGCGAGGTTCCCATCGGGTCAAACTGGCCGGGTCGGAAGGCGAACGATCCCCCTAAACCCGCCGTTGTTGCTGTGCGCCGTTTGTCCAATCAGTCTATTCCCAGATAAAAAATGAGCAATGAGAGAGGAAATTTTTCTCTCTCACTCCATTCATATTTCTTTAGATCGTATAACCCGAGGCAACAATCATCGAGCCGATCCCTTCATCCGTAAACATTTCTAACAACAAAGCATGGGGAATGCGCCCGTCAATAATATGGGCAGCTTTTACACCTTGAGCCAGCGATCGCACGCAGCAATTAACTTTAGGAATCATTCCTCCCGCAACAACGCCATCATCAATTAACTCTCTGGCCTGTTGAATATCCAATTTAGTTAATAGCGTAGAGGGGTCTTTATAATCCTTTAAAATTCCTGGCGTATCGGTAAGCAAAATCATTTTTTCTGCCCCTAATGCTGCCGCAATTTCCCCCGCTACTGTATCGGCATTAATATTATGAGCTTGTCCGTTAATATCCGCCGCAACACTAGAAACGACAGGAACATAACCCCTTTCTGTTAAGGTTTCAATGACTTTAATATCAACATTGCTCACTTCTCCAACAAAACCAATGCCCTTTTGACCGACTGGGCGAGCAGTAATTAAATTACCATCTTTACCGCACAATCCAACGGCCGAACCTCCTGCCGTACTAATGAGAGAAACAATTTCTTTGTTAACTCGCCCGACTAACACCATTTCGACAACATCCATTGTCGCTGCATCCGTCACGCGCAACCCATCTTTAAATTGAGGTTCAATGCCGATTTTACCGAGCCAAGTATTAATTTCGGGTCCACCGCCGTGAACCACGACGGGACGGGCTCCCACACAAGAGAGAAACACGATATCGCGAATCACTTGTTTCTTCAGTTGAGCATCTTTCATTGCCGCGCCACCATATTTAATCACAACAGTCCTACCCGCAAACTGTTGAATATAAGGGAGTGCTTCACTTAAAACTCGTACCCGTGTTGCTCCGATTTCCTGGATGTATTCGCTTTCGCCTTTCATAAACCCGCGTGTAAATGATGATAACCCACAATCGATACCGAAAAAAAGAACAAAATTCCGTTAAATTCGATACAAATGGGATTTCCTGACTCTTTTCCTAATATTTTCGCTCTTTGGGTTCAAAGCGATTAATGACCACTAACATATATTTGAGGTCGATCGCCTCGGGGGAATAGTAGGCGAGGGAATGTTTGAGGAAATTGCGATCGTCTCGTTGGGGATAGTCTTCCCGTGAATGCGCCCCTCGGCTTTCTTTGCGGTTTAAAGCGGAGGTGAGGATAGTTTCCGCCACGATCGCCAAATTCTGCAATTCTAAGGCTTCTACTAACTCGCTATTCCAACAAAAATCTTTGTCATCGAGACGAATTTGTGAGAGTTTGCCTTTCAGGGTTTGCAATTGGCTCAAACCTTCCTGCATAATGGCTTCAGTGCGAAAAACTCCGCAATGTTCGCTCATACAGTCTTGGAACTGCGATCGCAACTCACCGATACGAATTGTTCCTTTTTGCTCGATCAGGTCGTGTAAGCGCTGTTTGGCAGCAGTGAGATAGGTTTGCGGGTCGAAGCTGGGCATTGGACGGGACGGGATGTAGTGGGCGATCGCCTCTCCAGTTTTGCGCCCGTAAACCACGCATTCTAAGAGGGAATTACTCCCTAAGCGGTTGGCACCGTGAACCGAAACGCAAGCACATTCTCCGGCGGCAAAAAAGCCCTCCACTAATTCGCGACCACTCCTTCGCACCCGTCCTTGGGTATTGACAGGAATGCCCCCCATTGAGTAATGTGCGGTGGGACGGACGGGCATGGGTTCGTTAACGGCATCAATACCCACCAAACGATGGGCTTCTTCCCAACAAAAGGGGACGCGACTCATTATTTTTTCTTTCCCCAGATGGCGCAAGTCTAGGTGGATGAAAGACCCTCCTGCACTTCCATCGGTATGAATGCCACGCCCGGCGCGAATTTCTAAAGTAATCGCCCTTGAGGTAATATCCCGAGGGGCGAGTTCCATTTGTTTCGGGGCGTAACGTTCCATAAAACGTTCTCCCTCGCTATTTCGCAGGTATGCCCCTTCTCCCCGCACGGCTTCAGAAATCAATACACCGACGGGATATAATCCGGTAGGGTGAAATTGGACAAATTCCATATCTTCCAAGGGCAATCCTGCCATTGCACACATGGCTAAACCGTCCCCCGTGGAGGCATAATCGTTGGAGGTGGTATTAAAAACTCGTCCGTATCCTCCTGTTGCAAACATGACGGCTTTGGCGCGGACAATTTCGATAGTGCCGTCAAGGATGCGATACATGACCAATCCTTTCGCTTCGTTTTCTTCGAGGATCGGTTGCAGGACGTACCATTCATCGTAAATTGTTACTCCGTTACGGCGCAAATTATTGACCAGTTCGTGCAAGATGGCGTGGCCGGTTTTATCGGCGGCGTAACAGGTGCGTTTATGGGAGTGTCCCCCAAAGGCGCGTTGGGCGATGCGTCCGTCTTCAAGGCGAGAAAATAGGACTCCGAGGTGTTCGAGGTCGATGATAACTTGAGGGGCTTCTTTGGTGAGAATTTCCACGGCATCTTGATCCGCGAGGTAGTCGGAACCTTTAACCGTATCGAAGGCGTGGGCTTCCCAGCCATCCTCGGGATCGACATTTTGTAAGCTGGCGGCGATCCCTCCTTGTGCGGCGACGGAGTGCGATCGGATGGGATGGGTTTTGGCGACTAAACCGACATCGATTTTCGGGTCGATCCGTTTGATTTCTAGGGCGGCGCGGCAGCCGGCGAGTCCGCCACCGACGATAATTACATCATGTTCTAGCATTGAAGTTTGGGGAATTTTGGCCTTTATTCTATTTTGGGGGATGCGATCCCTCAATATTGTTAATTTTTTTAGCGAATTTATATCGCTCTTCTTCTTTTGATACTCTAAAACAGTGCTTTATTATGAAATTACCCAATGGCGATCGCGCTGAAATCTCTATGCAAAAGTTAGTCGGTTATTGCCTAAATCCCAAGCATTCTAGCGGCAAACACAAGGCTCGAGTATTTGCATCAGTTTTGGGCATTACTGCAGCGAATGCAGAGGAACTGAGAGCTTTAATTCAAATAGCCGCAATTGAAGGCGAAGTTTTTCAACAAAATGTTACAGAATTTGGACAACAATATAAAGTTGATTGGCTCTTACCCGATCGCGATCGGGTTACGCTTCGTACCATTTGGGAAATTACCTCAAATAATCTCAGTCCTCGCTTAATTTCTGCTTTTCTTAAACTACCTACAGACTAATGAAACAACCCAATTTATTAGACAGTGTTACCAATCTCTACCCTATTCCACGAGACAGGTTAACACTCGTAGAATCAGCGTATGATTCAATTATAAATTTACCAAGAGGACAAATTGGAACAATTGTGGAAATTTACAATCGATCTCAAGAATCAAAGTATTTAGTAGAGTTTGCCGATTCTTGTGGAGAGGAGTATGCAATGGCTATTTTAAAAGCTGAGGAAATTTTAGTTATCAGTTATGAGTTAAGTCTAGTTTCTTGAAATATAGAACAACAATAGACGATCATTTTTGTAGTAATGATAAAATTAAAGCCTTGGCAATGGGTCATTCTCGCAACCCCGATCGCCGCGATCGCCCTTTTCTTTCTCATCGCAGCAGGATGGCAAATTCATCTCTGGGGCATCAGTTGGATCTGGGGGATTTTTGTTCTCACTCTTGTGGGTTGGCGCTGGCTGTTGGTGAAATGGACAAAGCCCAGTCTTGTCCCTCTAGAAAAAGTAGTCCTCCAGTTAGTAGGGTGGGTAGGGTATACTAATAGAACTTGAAAAATATTGATAATTCTCCCTGCACACTCTACGAATTTACATTATTGAGATGCACCCCAATCAATAACATTACTCCTCCATAAAACCCATGCCTATTACAACAACTGCATTTAAGTACATTGAATTAAACGATCGCGATCGCGCCATTATTTCCGGAACGCGCATGAAGGTTGTAGAACTGATTTCTGCTATAAAGGCCTACAATTGGACACCAGAAGAACTCGCAAACCAATATCCCCATCTTCAAATGAGTCAGATTTATTCTGCACTAGCTTACTATTGGGAATATAAAGAGCAGTGCGATCTCGAAATCGAACAGCGCTTTCAAGATTCAGAAGAACGACGTTTAGAAGCAGGAGAATCTTCTTTTGTAGCGAGAATGCGTAAACTAGGAAAACTAAAATAATGAGTGTTACTCTTTATATGAAGGTCGAGAATTTAATGCGCGACAAATTAAGAATATTTTATACTAAATAAAGATAAGTATTAGAGTTAAACCAATGATAAAATTAAAGCCTTGGCAATGGGTCATTCTCGCAACCCCGATCGCCGCGATCGCCCTTTTCTTTCTCATCGCAGCAGGATGGCAAATTCAAGCCTGGGGCATCAGTTGGATCTGGGGGATTTTTGTTCTCACTCTTGTGGGTTGGCGCTGGCTGTTGGTGAAATGGACAAAACCCAATCTTGTCCCCCTAGAAGAAGTCGTAACGCAACTTCAACATCCTTTAGAAGCCAGAGAAACAAGCCCAGAAGACCTCAAAAAAGCAGAAAACGCCCTACAGGATATCCTGCAACAAACCCGCCAAGATGCGCCGTTTTGGGAGGACTGGCCGACCTTTTGGCAAAGATGTCAGGAAATGGTCGCCGCAATCGCCCATATCTACCATCCTGAAGTTAAATATCCTCTCCTCAATATCTACATTCCTCAAGCCTACGGACTCATTCGCGGCACCGTAGACGACCTCGATCGCTGGATGCAGCAACTCTCCCCCGTCCTCGATCGCGTCTCCATCGGACAGGCTTACCAAGCCTATGAAATGTACCAAAAAGTAGAACCCTCTGCCCGCATTCTTGTTAAAGTCTGGAACTGGGGGCAATGGGTTTTAAATCCTGCTGTAGCTTTGGCACGACAGGTGAGCAAATCCAGCACTAACGCAGCAAATCAACAACTCCTCGCCAACTTCGGGCAACTCCTGCGAGAGGCTGCTTTAAAAAACCTCTGCCAACAAGCGATCGCCCTTTACGGTAATACTACCCCAACCAATCTCGATCTTAAACCCAAGGAAACCCAAACTCTACAAGAAATCCTCCAGCGATCGCAACCCGTCGAAAAAATTGCAGCTAAACCCCTCAATATTCTCCTGGTGGGGCGCACTGGAGCCGGAAAAAGTAGCTTAATTAACACTCTTTTTGCCAGCGATCGCGCTGAAGTTGATGTTTTACCCAGTACCGACAAAATTCAAAACTATCACTGGCAAACCCAAATGGGAGAAACTCTCACTTTATGGGATACTCCAGGTTACGAACAAAGCGATCGGGAAGATTTACGAGAATTAGTCTTAGATTTTGCCACCACTGCCGACCTCGTTTTAGTGGTTACTCCCGCCCTCGATCCTGCCCTGCAAATGGATGCAGACTTCCTGCAAGAAATTAAAAATACTATTGCAGACTTACCCGCGATCGCCGTCGTTACCCAAGTCGATCGCCTGCGTCCCGTCCGCGAGTGGCAACCCCCCTACAATTGGCAAAACGGTCATCGTCCCAAAGAAAAAGCCATTCGCGGGGCAACAGAATATCGCCTCGAAAATTTGGGGGATTTTTGTGAAGGTGTATTCCCTTTAGTTACCCGCGATGGCGATCGCCCTTCTTGGGGTGCAGATGTTCTTTCCATCGCCTTAATTGAAGCGATCGACCCCAGCAAACAAATTCGCCTCGCCCGTTTTTTGCGCGATCGCGAGACTAAAACCATCGCTGCGGCCCAAATTATCGATCGCTACAGCTTCCAAATGAAAACCACTCAAGGACTAACAGAATTACTCAAAAGCCCCATCCTGCAATTCATTTCTACTCTCACGACAGGATCTCCAGCTTTAGCTTATTTACTCGCCGAACAAATTCCCATTGAACAATTACCCGTTGTAATTGGTAAACTCCAAATGGCTTACGATCTATTCTCCCTTTTTAATCTCGAAAATCCTAATACAAATAACTTTGATTTACTTGCCCTCTGGCCGTTATTATTAGAGCAATCAATCTCCTCTGAAGAACGCATTCAAATATCTAAAACGGCGAAGGCTTTAGGCTATGCCTTGGTAGAATATTGGCTACAACCTTTAAATATTGAACAACTCCGACGCAAATATGAAGAGTATTTACAACAATTTTAAGGTGCGCGAGGAATAATCTAACGCACCCAAACTATGTAAAGAAGTGTAAATAGGCAGAATTCCTACTGATTCTCTATTGGCGAATTTGCCAAATTTGTCGCAACCAAAGCCAACTTAGCAAACAGCCGATCGCATAGTAGAAAAAATCTGCGGTGACAAAGGTTGTCCCAAGTAGCATTCTACCCGCAAAAGTAGCCCGAATAGCTTGCAACCAGGCAGGATGCCACAATTGTAGAAATTCTAAACAGGAAGTGATGATAAATACTGAAATCGGAATTATCCAAACAGCTTTTTTAGTAGGAAAAAAGATAAACAAAAACCAACACCAAGCCATCTCATAAAGAACATCGCCTAAATAATCGCTGACCCATTGAGCCCCCATACCATGATAGAATTTGGTAGAGATGCCAATGGGAACAATGACGACCAAAGAGAGAAAGGCAAGGAAACGAGGATTAAATCGCAGTTTTCTCAAGAGTATTTCAGAATGAGCGTTGTTATTGTTCTTCTATTTTGCAGGAAATTGTGTCATTGTTGCCGTTGCGTTTAAGGTTAAATAACCATTTCCTAGCTCTAGCTTCTGAATTATTAAAGCAATACCTGTCATGCCAAAATTTCGCAGATTGAGAATATTTTCCAGTTCTCCCACGAGTATTTTAACTTGCTTGGCGGGAAAAGAAGCGTTAAGCGATCGCATTTCTAACGTGACCTTTTCTCCTTTTCCTTGGATCGTGGGTATTGCTGTTAGAATAACCCGATCTTGACTCTCTAGGATCGCTAATTCCCCATTTTTCGACAACTGACAAGATACCCGATCGCGCAATTGCAAACGATTTAAAGCGCGATCGAAGTCTTTCTCCGTCAGCACAAATTTTGCCGTTCCTTGAGTGGGTTGAGTGAGAACAATATTTCCCATCAATGCTTTGAAGGGACTGACGGCAATTTCATCCATTTCTAAGTACATTTGCTGCATCCGCAAATCCCCTCGGGTCACTAATCCCGTCCCATCAATTAAAAGAGAGGCTAATTTCCCTTGAGAGAGAAGCGTCGGATCGGTTTTAACACGGACGTTTAGCTGTTGTGCTTCGTTAAGTTGGCTGGAAAGAGCGAGAGTGGCAATCTTATTAATGGCTTGTTCGCCAAAATTTTTGCGATCGAGTAGTAACACGGTTTACCTTATGGAGTTGTTATGATTCATAGTATATAAATAAATGTTAACTTTTTACGGAAAATATTAATTTAGTTTTGGGAATCTGAGCGGCTTTACAATCGATCGCATCAAAATTGCTCGTTATCTGAATTAGGTTTTATTGCTCGTTGTCCTGATTAATTGCAACAAATTCAATTGAGAAAGGGGTTACAGGAGCGCACAGATTCCCACTCTGTTAGAATACCATTGTCAATGTCAAGAAATCAAGTAAAATTTGTTATTATTTATGGGATTTAATCGCTGCGATCGCTAATAAAATCCAAAGAAAAATCGGGTATAGTACAGATTCAGCGCGATCGCGTCCGAGCAAACCCCCAAAATTACTTTAAGCTAATTGATGCCCAATTCCGTAAACGCAAAACCCGGCTGGTCTTTAGACAAGCGCAACCCCGATCGCATTCGTGCCTTAATGCCATTTTGGGGCTGGTTTTACGAGCATTACTTTCGCGTGCAAACGGAAGGATGGGAAGAGATTCCCGAGGAGCAATTCCTATTCGTTGGCTCTCATAATGGCGGACTGGCGGCACCGGATATGGTCATGACGATCTATGACTGGTTTCGACGCTTTGGCACCCAAAGATTGATTTACGGACTCAGCCACCAGAATCTCTGGAAAGTCAATCCCCCCTTGGCAGATTTGGCCATGGAAGTGGGATCGATCGCGGCTCATCCCAAAATGGCGATCGCAGCTATCAATCACGGGGCAAGTCTTTTAGTCTATCCAGGGGGAGCAAAAGATGTTTTTCGTCCCCATCGCGATCGCCACAAAATCGAATTTGCCGGGCGAGTGGGCTTTATTAAACTGGCTTTACGAGAAAATCTCCCTATTGTTCCCATTGTCTCTCACGGGGCGCACGATACCTTAATTATTCTCGCAGATTTCTACGAACAGGTAAAAATATTGCATCAATGGGGGATTCCTTGGCCATTTAATGTGGATCCGGAAGTTTTCCCCGTTTATCTCGGTTTGCCTTGGGGAATATCGATCGGTCCTCTCCCCAATTTTCCCTTGCCCGTGCAGATCAAAACGCGAGTGTGTCCCCCCATCTATTTTCCTCGCTACGGACGGAAAGCAGCCCGCGATCGCGATTATGTCCGCACTTGTACTCAACAAGTGCAAACCCAAATGCAGCAACAACTCGACCAACTATCCGCAGGATAGAATTAAGACGCATCCCGATTAAGGATTTGTACCATTTCCGGCGGCGGGGAAAACCCGAGGTTGTTCCACTGACGAGCGGAAAGAGGCAACATCTTCGTTAAAATCAATGGGTAAGACCGCCACGACATTTTCATGGGGCCTGGGAATAATCACCCAAGATTCTAAAACACCACCGTAAGCATTTTCTACGGCAGCAATTCCAGCATCCATTGAGGCTTTTACTTCAGAAACATCTCCGCGAATGTTAACGGTGAAGCGGGCGCTACCAACGCGAATATACCCAACAAGGGTGACTCGTCCTGCCTTTACCATTGCATCGGCGGCGGCCAGGACTCCTGGAAATCCTTTTGTTTCAAGCGATCCTACTGCCTGGGGCATTTTTGTTCTCCTAAGTCAATCTGTAAATTCAATCTGTAAATTCAATCTGGATCGAAAGGGCGATCGGCGATCGCCAAACTCTAATTTATCATCGAAAGGGTTCGACGGCTTCAGTATATTCAAGAGGTAAAACCGCTACGACATTTTCGGGAGGATTAGGAACAACATAGTGAGTGATTACTTGGCCACCGTAAACATTTTTTGCAGCTTCAATTCCCGCTTCGTGAGCGCGTTCCACTTCTCCGACTTTACCACGAATAGCGACGACGAAACGACCACTTTCGGCTTTATCGCACCAAACAACGGTAACTCTGGCTGCTTTTACCATTGCATCGGCGGCAGCTAATATAGCAGGAAATCCTAATGTTTCAATAACACTAACGGCTTCTGGCATAAGCGTTTTTTCAACTCAAAATTAAGAATGAGGCAGTTTTGTTATTGTACAGGATTTGGGTTGTAGAGAACTGAACAATTAAAAAACCTCTTCCCAAAAGAAAGAGGTCTTAACAAAAAGAATCAAGTACGTGAGGTTTGACAATTATCCACTAATTACCCATTATCTGTTACCACTTTACGGTAAAACCAGCGCAATAGAGTTACTCCAGCAAGGAGTTTAATGATTTCCAAGCCCCAATAACTGATTTGCATTCCCATCATTGCAGCAGGAAAGGCACTCGCAGTGGGTTCAAAGAGATTTAATTGTAGTCCTAAACCGCTCATCTGGGGGGTCAAAATATAGGTATAAATGATGGCAATTGCAAATAAAACCCCAGACAAGATGATGGATAAGCGATCTTGACGATCGCTCAGATGATGATAATAATGAAGAATGAGAACGCCGACGATCGTTAAGGCCGCACACAATAATTCCATGCGGTTAAAGGCACCAAAAACAACGTAACCCATACTTGCAAAATCTGTTTGACTCATCATTCCCGTTCTATATAGACTCGGAACAATGAGGGTATCGAGAACTAAGCTACTACTCAGCCAAAATCCTAAAACGAACATGACGGCAGTTTGCCAGTTTTTGCCAATTATTATTGAATGGCGATCGGGAAGAGAATTCACTGTTGTCTCCTTAAGTTCCATTACTCTATATATTCTAGGTTAACAAGCTCAGAACCCAAAAAACATCACAAAACATGAAGTAATTCAGCTATTTTGACCTCTCTTAGGGAGGTAAATATTGCACTTTTATTTTGTTTAAATAAGAAATGTTAAATTTACTTGCTTTTTGGTCTTAGAATTGGGCATATTCTCTTTCTCGATCGCCAGTTTTCCTTATGTCTTCCCTTTCTTTGTTTTCTCTTTACCCCCTTGTTGAAGGGGAATCCCTGACTCCCTTTCCAGCCAGTATAGCAACTTTAGAAGCGATCGCCAGAGCATGGATCGATGTTTTGCGGGAGGAGCAAATTCAAGCTACTCTCTGGGTTTATCCGGCTTCTCTGCAAGGGTGGTGGGAGGCGATCGCCAACTATGAGGGAGGTTCAATTTATTACTGCAATCATGATGCTGGAGAAGTAAAAGATACAGTCTCCTTGACTTTACCTATCGATCCCCGAGAAGCATTTTTAGTGGTGAAATCCGAGGAAATTTGCGGTTTTCTGATTGCGCGATCGCAAAGTCAGGAAAGATTTTCTCTGTTGTGGGATTTTGAATCTACAACGGTGGAGAAACTTTTGCAAGCGCTCCAATTACAGATCGCAATTTCCGATCGTACTCCCTCCGAACTGTTACAAAACGATACATTTTGTTGTCATTCCCAGAGTAATTCTCCGATCGTCACGCAGATTTTTCGCAAGCAAATGCAGTATCGAGAAGAGAATACTCTCTCTTTAGGCGATCGCGAGTCTTTTAATGAAGTTTTTACCAGTCAGTTATTTCCCCGAGGAATTGAGGAACTAAAAACTACGCTGACTCATATTAAAACTGCATTGAGTTTGCTGGAATCTCCTCACCTCGATCGCGATCGCCATCATCGTTATTTAGAACTTCTCAAGCGGGAATACGATCGCCAAAATTCTTTAATTAACGGGATGCGATTGTTGCTTGAGTTGGATCGTCATAAAGATTTTTCTCCTATACAATTAGAAAATCTAGTTCCAGGTATTGTTAGCACGTATCAACCTCTTGCGATGGAAAAGGGCATTCAATTGGGCTATACGATTCCAACCGGATTACCTGCTGTTTCTTGTCCTTCCCATTGGTTGCAACAAATTGTTATTGGTTTGCTGAATAATAGCTTGCATTTTACGCCATCAGAGGGCAAGATTTCTGTTATTGCTTCTTTGCAAAATGAATTTGTTCAGTTGGTATTTAAAGATACAGGGGTGGGAATTGCGCCTCACGAATTATCCCATATTTTTGAGGGCTTTTATCAAGGACGAACGATAGCAGAGAATGAGGCGATCGGGGCTGGATTAGGATTAACATTAGTACAACAATTAATCTTGCGGTGCGGTGGTTCAATTTCCGTCACCAGTCAAATTGGCAAAGGCTCAATTTTTAAAGTATTGTTACCAATAATAAACCCCTAATCATTATTATTCATGCTCTTGCTGATACGCTAAATAAACCGCTTCTAAAAATTGTGTAGCAGTAATTCCTTCCGGTACATTTTCGAGGGCGATCGCATCTTTTACCGCATAAGCAAGTTCTCTACTTTTGATGGCGATCGCTGAGGGCAACATTTTCGGACGACGCTGTAAATAGTTACGAATTGTTGTAAAATCCTCCGGATGTAGTTGAGACAAATCTGCTTCTTGAATGAGTTGTTCTGATAATGCTTTTGCGGTATCGGAAACAAGAAAAGTTGCAGCAACAAGAGGACGTTCTTCTTGAATGACTAATGTGCCGGCAATAAAGTCACCAATCCGTTTTTCCTGCTTATTGAGAACGATAAAAAATACCCCCAGAAACAGAATATCATCAAAAGGACGCAGCAAAGAACGCAGGGTTGCTTGAGGAAGTCGAGATGGTTTTCCATCATCGCGAATGACGCGAATTTTGACAAAACGCTTTCCCGGTGTTTGACCTTGCCAAAGGGTTTCAAAAAAGACAAAATAGCCAACATAAATAATAAAAGTAACCAAGATTTGAATCGAGGTTAGCCAAAGTTCTAGGTTATCTGTATTATCAATAAATTGCTCAAAAATATTAACCGCTTGAGTTGATACAATTGCCGACAAAATGAAAAATAAAATCAAAAATAATCCCCAGATAATATAATCAATGAGAAGAGCATAAGCACGATTGCCGATACCAGCTAAGGTAAACTGCAACTCCACACTTTCCGGCGTTTTAAGATTAACCTGATTAAGAATACGCATTTTAACTATCAATTATCAACTATCAACTATCAATCTACCATGAAGAGAGGAATCCCCATTCTTCTGTTGGTTTCAAATCAGCTAAACTGGTTTCATGCAGGAGAGCTTCATATTCTCCAGATTGATACCATTTCAAAAGTTCTGATGTTCGCATGACCGACCAAGGATATTGTTCTTCATTCATAAAAGTAAACATTTTGGCAAATTTGTCAAGGCGATCGAAATCAGCTTCAAATTCTCTGGCCTGTGCAACAAAATCTTCAACCAATATAGGCGTAATATAATTTTTGGAAATCCCAGAACCTTGAAGTAAACTGGTTATTACTGCTCTAATATTTTGACAAGCTAACAATCCAGCGCGATCGGCAGTAAATGTTGCCATCATGACCCAATTATATAAAGCCCATTGAATACCACTGGTTGCTAAACCGCTAATTCCCATCGTTGTGCGATTTAATAATGTTCCTAAAGTCGGTAAAATTGTTGCTGTTTGGTGATAAAGTAAATGCTGACTCTTAATATGAGCGAGTTCGTGACCGATAATATATAGTAATTCGTCGGGATCGAAAGATTCAAGCACATTCATACCAAAACAAAGTATAGGTGCTTCTACACCAATGGTATAAGAATTGCGTAAACCCTGAAATAGATAAACATCTGGAATCGGGGAAATTTCTAGAATTTGACAGGCTTTTATCAGTGTTTGATGAAAATCGGGAAAACTCCGAGAAGTCACTCTGAAATAACTTCCAGCGTGTTGCAATCTCAGTTGGCGATCGATACCATATTCATTAATCTTTTTAAAGAGCAATGACATCCCTGGCATTTTTTGCAAAGATTCTAAGGCTTTGCGATCGAAGGGATGTTCGTAAGCCTCTGCGGTTAATCCTGTTAAAATTCTTCTCTCTTCTTGAGAAGCAACAATAAGAGAATCTGCGATCGCAGTCTGAGAGTCCACAATATCTAACACGGTGTCTAAATTGTTGTCTAAACTATAGTTTTCATTCATTACGAGGATAATTTTGGAAGAACTCTAAGTAAATTTTAAAGTAAATTTTAATCTATCATCCACCAATTCATCCCGATCGTACCTTGCCAAGCTCCATACAGTCGAATATGAGTACATAAGCTCCTCTCTCTACCAATCCTAATCAACTTTATAAGGAATTTGTTAGGATTATCGCAGTTTTGATCTAATTTTGATAGGCTAGAAAACGTTTAGGTTAAGAAACCAATACCCCGAATCAGCCGCTTATGAAGACACATCGGGATCGCCACCATTATCGCGTATTAGGATTGCAACCGGGTGCCTCTTGGGAAGAGGTCAAACAAGCCTATAAAAATTTGGCTTTCATTTGGCACCCCGATCGCCAGCCTAAAGACGATCGCCAGCTTCTAGAGGTTGCAGAAGAAAAGCTCAAGGAAATCAATCAAGCACGAGATTACCTGCGATCGGTGTCCCCTAAGCGCCGCGCTACACCCTCCGATCGCCCTCAACCTCCTCGAGATCGCAATCCTTACGGCAGTTATAGCCCTTATTCTTCTAGCGATCGCAAAAGTTATGGTGCTTATGGGTATAACTCAAAAAATCCCTCGAGTTCTGATTCTTATCAAGACCAAAAAGTAAGCGATCGCAATCGTCATAGTCCTTATCAAGATCGAACTCAGAGCGATCGCCACGACTATAAATCATATCAAGCCTATACTCCACGCTATCGCAGCGATAACAGTTATGCTTGTTACGAAAATAATAGTTATAGTACCCATCATAACTATCAACGCCAAGGAAATAGTTCTCCAGACAATCATTACGATACTCATCACAAACCTAACGATTCTGCCCACCAAAAACCGTTTTCTGAGCGATCGCCACAAGAAAAGTATAAAAGACCCACTTTTTCCGATTTTGTGGGAGCCGACTTACAGGGTGCAAATTTAAAGGAAAAAGACCTATCGGGCCGAAATTTACAAGCTGCCAATTTACAAGGAGCAGATTTAAGTGACGGTTTTTTACACGGTACCAACTTTGAAGGAGCTAATTTGCAGAATGCGAATTTATTTCGAGCCAATTTGTTACAAGCTAATCTCAAAGATGCCAATTTGGAAGGCGCAAATTTAATTGGTGCGGACTTAAGTGGAGCAGACTTACGCGGTGTCAATTTAAAGAATGCTAAAATGGGAACCGGCGATCGCTGGTTTGTTAAACTCACAGGAGCAAATTTAACGGGAGCAATATTACCCGATGGAAGAGTTGTCGCTTAGTTTTCTTCTGCAAAGGCGAGGCGATCGCCAAATTCTGTATTTCTTGAACATTGCGACACCTTGTCCTTGATAATAGTCGGCGACCAATAGCCCAGACATCCTTCCCGCAAACCCTAGAGAAATCGCCAGAACGTAGCCATAGACAACCAAGGATTCCACCATGAAAACCAAAGTAGCAACGCGTTCTAGCTTTGTCGTCATCTTAGCTGCAAGTGGGGTTGCGGAATTACAAATTCTTGTGATACTCTGGTAGTAAGATCTAAAAAATTGAATTCAGATCTAATACCAATTTAAGAAAATATTCAGTTCAGTCTCACAGGAGAATTCTGTTCGATGGACTATTTAGACAAGGTTTTGGAAAAACTTAAGGAATGGGCGCGTCGCCTTGTAGAAACTCTTCTGGGGCCAGAAGTCGAACCCGAACCCGAGTTAATTCCAATTCCTACGAACGATCGTCCCAGAAGATGTGTCAGATAATCTCTGGGTAAAAAATCTGGGTGAGTGCGTTCTAAAACTATAGATTTATTAAACATCTTGGTTGCAAACATCTTAGTTCCAAATATATTGGTTCTCCACGGTCCGAATTTGAATCTTCTGGGCCGGCGAGAACCAAGTCTTTATGGATTGACAACCCTGGCTGAAATCGATGCTATGCTAGGTCGGGAGGCCGAATCATTGGGGGCTAAGGTAGAATGCTATCAGTCTAACCATGAAGGGGCTTTAGTCGATGCCATTCATCGTGCTGGAGAAGAGAAACCCGGAAAGAAACCCGGAAAGAAACACGGATTGATAATTAATGCTGGGGCTTATACTCACACAAGTGTTGCTTTGCGAGATGCGATCGCTGGAGTTAAACTACCTACTGTAGAAGTGCATTTAAGCAATATTTATCAACGAGAAGAATTTCGCCATCATTCCTATATTGCCCCAGTCGCGATCGGTCAGATTAGCGGCTTTGGTGCGAATAGTTATCGTTTAGGACTATTGGCGATCGTCGAGTATCTTCAGCAAACTATTAAAGAAAACAATTAATTAAATCACAACCAACCTCGCAACCAATAGACAACAATCCCGATATACTCTCTTAAAGCCTGAGTTGTATTGGACATACCTTCGATACTCGGAATTAAACTCAACAGGAAAACCCACAAATTAAAATCTGTTTTGATGTTCAGATTTTCCGTGGTATAAAAATCAGTAGGTGCGGGAATAAAATCAATATTTTGATGCTTGAAAATAAGATACGATCGCGCCATGTGCATTGCCGAAGTTACTAATAAAATGCGATCGAGTTTCTCTTTCTCTAAAATTTTCTTTACATTAACTGCATTCTGATAAGTATTGAGAGACTCCGTTTCCTCAATAATAGCCGATCGCGGCACCCCCAAAAACTCCAGCAACTGTGCCATATCTGCCGACTCGGGAGGGAATTTTTCTCCCCAACCGATGCGACCTCCCGCAACAATAATCAACGGTGCTTTCCCTTGCTTATAGAGTTGTGCGGCATAAAGAAGGCGATCGCCTCCCTCGGTTATATCAACCATCGGACGAGGAGGAGTCGCAGGTTTAATACACCCCCCCAATACCACAATAGCATCGGCTTGAGGGAGTTCTTTCGAGGGAATATGTCGCCCTTCGAGGGAATGAATCAGGAAAGCATTAACACTGGGATGACTGGTAGTAATAATCAGCAAAAAAGCCACAGCGATCGGTAAAGGAGTCCAGCGCGATCGCTGCCAAGAGAGAACAAAAGAAACACCTAAAAGAACGCAAGAGAGTCCTAAAGGATAAAAAAACAGAGGTAAAAATTTAGAGAGAAAAAGAAACATAATGAGATAATAAACTAAGGTTATGATTAATGAAGAGGAGCGATCGCATTCACTTCGGCAAGAGGAAAAATCCCCCAAAATCAAAAGTTGAGTCAACCGATAAAATGAAAATACAAAACTTACTTATCTTCCCATTATTGTTGGTAATAGCCTGTAGTACCGCAAAAACAGATTCTAATTCAACCTCTTCCGAACCCATCGCAAGCTGTCCCGAAAAACTGCGATTCGCCGTCACTGATATTCCAGGAGAAGAACGCCTCAAAGACGAATTTGGCGCTTTTCAAACTGCTTTAGGAGAAGTATTAGGCATTCCCATTGAACTTTTCCCCGTTAGCAACTTCGTAGCGGCGACTCCCGCCTTGATGTTCGATCGCGTCGATATCGTCCTCGCAGGTCCCTCAGAGTACGTTTTGATGCACTCCAAAGCGAATGCCATCCCCTTTGTCGGCATCACTCGTCCAGGCTATCATACTGTCATTCTGGGAGTCGCTGGCACCCCCATAAAGAGTGTCGAAGACCTGAAAGGGAAAACCATTGGCATTCGCGAAGAAGGCTCTACTGCGGGACATTTAGGGGTTTTACGACTGTTGAAAGAAGCGGGTTTTGAAATCAACAAGGATTTTAACACTAAGATTATCGGTGACGATAGCGGTTTAATCGAACTCAAAGAAGGGAAATTAGATGTTTGGGCGGATGCCAGCACCCGCTATCAGCGTATTATAGGAGAACAGAACCTTAGCGAATCGGACTTCTCCATTATCGCTAAAGGGGAACAACTCCCTAATGATATTCTAGTTGCTAATCCTTCCCTAGGTCCCGAATGTATTGAGGAGATGCGATCGCGGGTCGTGGAAAATGAAAGAAAGCTAATGGACGCAATTTTAGTTTCCCCTGCGAACAAGAAATATACGGAATCGAAAATGGTTCCCGCTAAAGATGAAGACTACGATCTAATTCGCGAGGGATATAAAGCGATCGGTGAAAAAGATTACTTGTAAAAGAAATCTAGCTTGGGAGGATATCGGGGAGCATCTTCCTGTTATCGGCAATTATGGAGCTAAAGTGGGTGAAAAAATGGTTTGCAAATGGAAATCTCGCGGGTATTTCCAAAAAAATTGCTTATGCTAATTCTCTAGCAATTGGTATCTCGATTTCTGGGACAATGTTGGGATTAGGGATCGGGGATTATTACCAAAATCAGGCACAGGAAAATCTGACGATCGCAGTGCAACAAGAAACCTTACTGCACGATTTAGCAACTTCTATTCTGAAAATTCGCGCTCATCCTCAAAAGCTGATTGTTTCTATTAAAGACCCTTTTTGGTTTCGTTATGAAGTGGGACAGTTTGAAACCAACGTCAATCGCGTCGAAACCCTGCTAGTGGAACTCAATAAGGTGGGCGATCGCAGTGGGCGATCGGCCGAGTCTATCGAAAAAATGTCCCATGATTATCAAGTCACTATCGATGCTTACGTGGGCTATTTCGAGGAGATTTGGCCACAGGTGAACCCCCTCAGAATTCCCATTGAGAAACGTGCAGAGACTCAAAAACGAGTCTTAGCTTCCGTTTTGGAAGATGGAACTCGAGACATCGATATTCAGTTTGAGACATTAGCAGGTAAATTAGACCAATTGCACCAAATTGCTAAAGATAAACAAGAAATTGCCAATCAAGATTTGCTAAATGCTAAACATTTACGGGAACGGATTATTTTTACCAGTTTGCTTTTGTCCATTGGCACTGCTATTCTTCTTTCTCTTTATACCGGACGCAAGATTGCACGTCCTCTCGAAGTCCTGACAAAAACTGCTCGAAAAATTACTCAAGATGCAAATTACGATCTACAAGTCCCCGTAAAAACCAGTGATGAAGTAGGTGTATTAGCTGATTCCTTCAACCAACTTATTTATAAAGTTAAACAACAAATCGCACAACTTGCAGAAGCACAATACTTCTTAGAAGAACGAGTTGAAGAACGCACCCAAGAGTTACAAATAACCTTAGAAACCTTGCAAGAAACCCAAACCCAACTCATTCAAACCGAAAAAATGTCCAGTTTGGGGGAAATGGTTGCTGGAGTTGCCCACGAGATTAATAATCCTGTTAATTTTATTCATGGAAATATCACTCATGCTCAAGGATATCTTGGCGATCTATTTGATTTACTGGCTCTTTACCGAGAATCTTATCCCGACCTGAAATCTGAAATTCAAGACAAGATTGAGGCGATCGACTTTGATTTTCTTCAGTCTGATTTTCCCAGAATACTAACATCAATGCGGACAGGAACGGAACGAATTAAAGAAATCGTCAATTCCCTACGAAATTTTTCTCGTTTGGACGAATCAGAAATCAAAGATATTGATCTTCACGAAGGAATTGATAGTACGCTGATTATCCTCAGTAGTAAAATTAAACAAGGCATTGAAATTATCAAAGATTATGGCGATCTACCGAAAATTTCTTGCTATCCCGCTCAACTTAATCAAGTTTTTCTCAATTTAATTGTTAATGGGATTGATGCCTTGTTAAGTAGCGAAATTGAACCCAAACAGATTACAATCCGCACTTGCGGAACGGGAGAAGAAGAAATTCAGATAAGCATAAAAGATAATGGCTCTGGCATTCCAGAAACAATTCTTAACAAAATTTTTAATCCCTTTTTTACAACGAAACCTATCGGACAAGGTACGGGGCTAGGTTTGGCAATTTGTTATCGTATTATTGAAAAACATGGAGGTAAAATTGAAGTTATCTCCGAGGTTGGTCGAGGAACACAGTTTACAATAACTCTTCCTACCCGACTCATCATAAATTCTAATTACACTACTCCCAACGCAAATTCAGAGAAACTTCTCTCTAAGGAAATTGAACTCTCAAGATAGTTTATCTCTAATCATCTCCTTGATTTGCCCTCGATTTTTTCATTGAAAATACTCGAAATCGCGCTCTTTTTATTTTGGGATATCTTGAAACTACTGAGGGGTTGCAAAGCGCTTTTGTAATGCCTCAACTCGTCGTTGAGCAGTTTTATTGGCTGGAGCATATTGCAAGGTTTCTTTGTAGGTTTCTAGGGCTTTTGCATCCATTGTTTTCTTTTCGTAGACATTAGCGAGATTGTTATTGGCGATCGCATATTCGGGATTGAGTTTCAGTGCTTCCTTATAGTTACGAATAGCCAAATCGTATTGTTCGCGAGAAAAATACGAAAAGCCGAGTGCATTATAAATCAAAGCTAAATTTTCCGGTTCAATCTCTTCCTTACTGGCTGATTTTAAGCCTTTTTGGAACACTTGAGAAGACTGAACGTATAATTTTTTCTTTAAATATATACTGCCTAATTCATAATAGTCTTTTGATGTGCCTTCGCCCCCTTTTAGCTTCTTTTGCAATTTTTCTAACTGGTTTTCAAGACGACGAGTGCGAAAAACTTGTTGAAATAAAAAAATCGCCGTTCCTGCGAGTAAAACCAGCAAAAAAGAAATATAAATGACTGGGAGTTGTTCTTTCATATTTGTTGTTTATTATTTGTTGTTGCTTCAATAAACAATTGTGCCATCTTATTGTCCATTTTCCTCACCCTCGGGGAAATTTCCCAAACCCCAATAATTAATGCGATCCTGCAACCATCCCGAATCTTGCCATCGCGCGATCGCGTCATTGACGTACAGATACAACTCGCTATGTTTTAACCCTTTCGGGACAACAATCGCTAAAGGAATTCCCCCGAGGCGATCGCGCAACACGCGATATTGAGGATATTCTTGTACCCACCCCGTCAAGAGACTGCGATCGCCAGCAAAAGCAGCAATTTCCCCTGCTTCTAGGAGAGTCAAAGCCTCTTGATAGGATTTTACCCCCATTAACTGCACTTCTGGGATAGCATGGCGAACGATGGCGATGGTACTCGATCGCTCTAAAACGGCAACTTTGCGATATTTTAGATCGATCCGGCTGTTGATATTGGCTTCTCGGGTAATAAACCCGGTGCTGTCAAAATAATAGTAACGACTAAAATTAATCAGACGCGATCGCGAAGAGTTAACCCCAACACGGGCGATCGTCAGATCGACTTCTTGGGCGATCGCCGCATTTAATCGTTCCGCATTAGTAACAGGTTGTAGGATAATCGCATTGCGATCGCCAAATAATTCCTCTGCTAATTTCCGAGCAATATCAATCTCTAACCCTTGTAAATTACCCTCTCCATCGCGAAATCCCAAAGGACGAAGATTATCTTTAACACCAACAATTAATTGACCTCGTTCCAGAATTTCTGCTAATTCCGCAGCACTTATTCCCTCAACTGTCAATAACCAACAGCCAAAAATTAATAATAAAGATTTAAAAATCCCAGTTTTTTTCCTCTTCTGGCGAGAATTGACTTTCTTCAGTATCCGGGGGAGTAATAACTCGATAATTTGCATCATAGATGCCATCGGCGGCTTGAGAGGGTGTTGCTTTAGATTCTGGAGGGTCTTGAGTCGTTGGAGGACTTTGGGACTCTGGTTGAGGAGGACGCTTTCTCGGTGGAGAATCTTGTTGAATCGTGCGAGCATTTTTACGCAGATCGCTTTGGGGGGCATTGGTTTGAGGAATCGTAGCTGCTGAGGGAGCTTCATCAATATCCCAGCCACCATCATCTTCAGCCAGAGGATCCCAATCAGGAGAAGGAGGAACTTCCCAGTCTGATTTTCCGGGGGGACGAGTGCGGCGTTTTCCTCGGGGTGCGTCGCGATAGCGCGGTGCAACGTCGGGGTTAGACTCCGAAGAGGAAATAGGAGGACGATAATTAAGTAATTGTACGAGCAGACTGGTCGCAATACCTGCACCCAACCCTAACCCCAACCATACCGCCAAGGGAAGGGCGAGAGTTGCACTGCCAAAGAGAATTAACGACAAAGAAGGCGACCAATTCTGGAGCAGAGTCAGTCCGATCGCGATCGCCAGCAATACCATCCATGTTGCACGCATCTTTTCAATTATCAGGGTTTGGAGACCAAACCCCTACTATATCAACTATCCACTACCTACTCCCCTAGGGTTTGGAGACCAAACCCCTACTCCCCTAGGGTTTGGAGACCAAACCCCTACTCCCCTAGGGTTTGGAGACCAAACCCCTACCATCCACTATCAACTATCAACTATCAACTATCAACTATCAACTATCAACCCCTCCTTGCCATCGCTGTAAAGGAACACAATCAATATCCAATCGATCGAGGGCGCGGGCGACGACAAAATCGACTAAATCCTCAATGGTTTGGGGGTTGTGGTACCACGCAGGAATAGCGGGTACAATACTTGCTCCAGCTTCGGCCAGGAGAGTTAAGTTTCGTAAATGAATTAAACTCAAGGGTGTTTCTCGGGGGACAAGAATTAATTTTCGTCCTTCTTTTAATTGTACGTCAGCCATGCGCTCAAGTAGGTCGGAACTCAATCCGTGGGCGATTTTGGCGACGGTACTCATGCTACAGGGTATAACGATCGCGCCCAAAGTCCGAAAAGAACCCGAGGCGATCGTCGCCCCAACATTGCTCCAACGGTGACAGCGCAATACTCCTGCGTTGGCCACACTAGCGCGATCGCGCCAAAACGCTGCTTGTTCTTCGGGTTCAGGAGGCATTCGCACATTTTGCTCGGCCTGCCAAACCATAAAACTTGCCTTGGAAGCCACCAGATCGACAGTATAGCCGGCTTCCAGCAAGTATTTAAGAGCGCGAACCGCATAAATCAACCCACTCGCCCCACTTACACCCACAATTAAAGATTTTGGGGAGGGTGGGGAGGGTGGGGAGTGTGGGGAGGATGGGGAGGGTGGGGAGGGTGGGGAGGATGGGGAGGATGGGGAGGATGACTGATCACTATTCATCTTCAAAGTCCTCATTATTTGCCTCACTACCACCACCGACGGTGACGAGATCGATTTGTTGGCGATAGTAGTCCACGCTTTTCACTTGGACTTCAACCCGATCGCCTAAACGATAAGCGGTGCGATTTTTGCGTCCCACTAAGCAACTATGGCGCGATCGGTATTCGTACCAATCATCTTTAAGGGAACTGACATGAACCAAACCCTCTACCATTAACTCTTCAATTTCCACGAAAAAGCCATAGGATTGCACTCCAGTAATTAAACCTTGAAATACTTCTCCTGTGCGTTCTTTCATTTTTTCCGCCTTTTTCAAGCCATCCAAGTCGTTTTCGGCATCTTCTGCCACCTTATTCCGTTCGTTGAGATGATGGACAACAACGGTGAGATCGTGTTCCCATTGTGCTTGAGTTGTGGCGGGTAAGACATTCCAGTTTACTTCCTCGTGACACTTGCTACTGCCCAGATTTACCCCTTTTCTCGATCGCGTAGAACGGCGATCGCGACCTTCATCAAAGAGAACGTGGAGAATGCGCTGTACGATTAGATCGGCATAACGCCGTCCTGGGCTGAGAACGTGGCAATAACTATCAGGATAAGCTAATCCGAAATGCGCTCCCGGTTTGGTGCTGTAATAGGGAGATTTGAGGGTATTTTTCAGGAAATAGGTCAGAATTTTAGGATGCTCGGAGTTGGTAATCTCTTGCACAAAACTCTGATAATCTCGGGATTGAATTTCTTCCTCTGACTCCATTTCTAACTTTAAATTGAGATTGAGTCCTAATTTGATGAAATCTTCCAATTCCATCAGATCGGGTTCGGGTTGAATGCAATAAAGGGTAGGTAATTCCAAAGCGCGACAGTGATCGGCGATCGCCTTTCCTGCTAAAACGCACAATTCTGCAAGGAGAGCGCGGATCGGCAGAACATTACTATTGACGATCGCCCCCAGTCGCCCTTCATCTTTAAACGGACAGGCATAATCGCTTAAAGAGAACTCAAACCCACCGCGCTGAATGCGTTGCGCTTTAACGACAGGAGCAAGATTGTAAAAGAGGCGATCGAGCATTTCTACCCCTTCTTCGAGTTCTTTGGGAATCTTTTGTTGCTGTCCCAAAAAAGATTGCACTTGTTGATAGCTGAGTTGATGGTCAACTTTAATAACACTGGGTTGAATATCAAACTCCAAGAGTTGTCCGGTTTTATCCAAGGTGAGTAAAACGCTCATGGAAAGGCGTTCTTGACCCACTAAGAAGGAACAGCGTCGAGTAATGGTTTCGGGAAAAAGTGGGAGGGTAAAATCGCGCAAATAAACTGCCGTCCCGCGTTTTTTCGCTTCGATGTCTAAAATAGATTCGTATTCGAGGTAATGAGAGAAGTCTGCAATGTGAATGCCCAAATACCAACGATCGTCGGGTAGGAGTTCCAAACTGAAGGCATTTTCTACAATTTCAGGATATTTGCCTTGCAAACAGTTTTCGTCTTCTAACGTTACTGTCAGTACCGATCGCAGGTCCAAGCGGCGATCGATTTCTGCTTTGGCGATTTTCCCCGAGGGTGCGGGTTTAGGGGAGGCTTTAGCGGCTTCGAGATGCTTTTCGCTAAAGGCTTGTGGAAGGTCGTGCTTGCAAGCAACAATATCGATATCATTGGCCGTTTCAGCGTCACTGCCTAAAATTTTGGTGACTCGACCAAAAGGAAAATTTCCCCCCAAAGGATAGCGCAAAACTTCCACGTGAACCAGGTGATCGATCGCGGTTTCTAATTTGTCGCTGTCGTCTTGCAGTTGCAGTTCAAAGAGCAAGCGATCGTCGAGAGGGACAGCGCGATAGCCTTTGCTGGTTTTTTTGATGCGGGCGAGGAGAGAGGGGTTAGCGCGATCGAGAATCACTTCTACCGCACCTTCTGGCGATCGCCGACGACTCCCATCTTTAACAATCTTAACCAAGACGCGATCGCCATTCCAAGCGCTGCTTAAATGGCTTTCCCGCACGTAAATATCTTCGGTATCTTCTTCATCTTGGATCGCAAAACAAAAGCCCTTACTCGAGCAACGTAATTTAGCTTCAATAATATCTTCTCGGGCTACCCGGCGATATTTCCCCAGTTCTTTGGTGAGAATACCGACTCTTTCCAACGCATCAAGGGCAATTTGCAATTTTTGCAGATCGAGATCGTCATCGCATCCTAATTTTTTTTCGAGGACTTTTCCGGGCACCAACTTATCTTGGCTAAACTGGGAAAGTAATGTAGCGATTGAAAAATTCATTTCTCGTGATTCCTTATAACTCGAGCGTTGTCATGGCACCGGGGAGGTTGGAAGGCGATCGCACTCTACTGCTTATGCTCGCCAAAATCGAAGAGAAGAGATTCGGAGAGTTAGCATCAGAGAGCTTAGTCTCTAACTCAAACGGGTTGACATTTCCTGTTGCGATCGGTTCGATTCCTTTGAGTTTACTCGTTTCCGGAGGGGCGGAGTGTATCAACGAAAGAACCAATCTCTGCAAAATAGGAGGATCGAGCGATCGGTAAAGGCTTCGGTGTCACTCCCCAAAAAGTCTGTCAAGTCCGTTTTCTCTCAAGACCATTTTCTTATCTTACTCTCACCCTATCATCAAGAAGTGAGTAGAATCCAAAATAGTCTTTTATCCATTGTAGATTTTATCGGCTCATTGGCAAGTTCTTTTTGGTGGAGAAGGGTAAAATAATAAGCTGGAATCACAATGATCTTTTCTTCAAGTATGAGATAATAATTTTTAAGAGATGCGATCGAGTCCGATCCGTCTGGATGAAGGATAAAAACAAAGCCAAAATCTCTTATATTCTGCACTTCACACTCTACATTCTTATGATGTTAAAGCTATTTCGTTCTCATTATCCCCAAGGTAGTCTCGTGAGCGAGCTACTGAAATTCGAGCAAGGTAAGTATGTGGTCAAAGTCACGGTTCATCTAGATCGGATGGTTTTAGGAACGGGACTGGGTGCGGCTGATACTGTGGAAGAAGCCGAAGATCGCGCTCGAGAACGTGCTTTAGGGTTATTAAATCTTGAGACTATTCCTTCTCTTCCTGAAGTGCGATCGCGCAATGGGAGTCCGTCGCATCTATCGGGACAGTCTCCTGCGACGGAACTCCCTGTTTCAGCGCAAGAAGAAGGAAGAAATGAGGAGAAAACAAGAAGAGAAGAAGAAAAAATAAGAAGAGATGAGGAAATTCAGGTTGTCTCGTCTCAGTCAGGGGTTATTTCTGAAGATTTAGCCGATTTTTCTACCCCTGTCACGCTTCCCACTCCCGAACCCGCAACGGCGATCGCTTCTTCTGAGGATAAAATTCCCGAGGAAACGGTGATTCCAGGGGCGATCGCCTCTTTTGAGAATACCCCAGTCAAAGAAACGATAATACCATCAGAACCCTTACCAGAGCCTAGTTCTGATTTTATTCCCTCGGAACCGACATTTCCCGAAACCGCGCCAGAAATGCAAGATTCGCCTACATCTGTCGAACCTGAAACTGAACCTGTAGAAGCATCTGCACCCCCAGCAGCGCTTAAACCCCTGACAGAAAACATTGATTTTTCGGACGTTCTCTCCCAGACTAATATTGAAATTCGTCGCTTACAGTGGACGCAAGCACAGGGACGCGATTTTTTAATCGAACGCTATGGTAAGCGATCGCGCCAAGTTTTGAGCGATGAGGAATTATTAGATTTCTTGGCATATCTGAAGTCACAATAATTTATTCTGGGTTATTTGTTACGATCGCAACAGGATAAATAGCAAACTGATAATTTGAACCATGATTCGAGAAGTTAAGATTCAAAACTATAAATCGATTGAAAGTCTCGATCTGGAATTGGGACGCATTAATGTTCTCATTGGGGAAAATGGCTGCGGAAAAACTAATATTCTGGAGGCGATCGCGCTGGCTTCTGCGGCTTATAGTGACAAGTTAGATAATGAGTTTTTGGTGTCTCGCGGTATTCGCGTCACACAACCTCAGTTTATGCGATCGGCTTTTGATAAAGAGAATGTTGAGAAATATGTCGGAGTAGAAATAATTTTAAATGACTTCAAAAAATTTCCATTTGCATTAACTCATGAAAATAAATTATACGATCAATGGGAGCAAATTAATCCTCAAAAAGTTTATGGTAATGGACTCAAAATGTTAGACAAATCTAACGAACGCATAAAAGAGTTAGATGAAATAGAAAAAGATATACAAAAAAACAAAAACGATCTACAAAATAAAATCAGAAATATTGTTCAATTTAAAAATGATATATTGGAACAAAGAATCTTATTGGAAAAGAGCTTAAATGATTTGAATGAGGAATACAAAGACGAACTAAATAATTTTAATAGATTATCTTTTTTTTCAGAATTTCTTGTGTTTTGTCCTAACAATTCATCACTTAGAATTTTTGAACAAGAAGGACAGATTCAACCGCTAGGTATTCATGGAGAAGGATTGTTTAAATTTTTGAGATTTCTTGATATGAAAGAAGATAAAACAAGATTTAATGAAATAAAAGAACGACTTCGCTTAATCAGTTGGTTTAAAGATTTTGAAATTCCTAAAGACCTATTTGAGAACGAACGAAGAATTCATATTTTTGATAGATATCTCGATCCAGAACTCAAATATTTTGACCAGCGCAGTTCAAATGAAGGATTTTTATTTACTCTTTTCTATCTTGCCCTCTTTGTCGGCGAAGAAACCCCAGATTTCTTTGCGATTGATAATATTGATAATTCTCTCAATCCTAGATTATGCCGTCGTTTACTACAAGAGTTAGTCGAACTCGCTCAGAAGTATGATAAACAAACTATTCTCACAACTCATAATCCTGCTGTTTTAGATGGGTTAGATTTAGATGATGACGAACAAAGATTATTTGTTGTTTATCGTAACAAATTTGGATATACTAAAGTTAGGAGAGTTTCTAAACCGAAAGCGATCGCAGGACAAAAACCTGTCAGACTTTCAGAAGCATTCTTAAGAGGCTATATTGGCGGACTCCCCAAAAACTTTTGATTTTAGTATATTTTCATCGTTTGAAATAGTATCTCTGATAATGATTGATTTTGGCTTAGTAACAGAAGGAATAATCGACCAAGTCGTTATTGAAAATATTCTCTATGGTTATTTTGACGATCCCGATCTATTAATACAACCATTACAACCCGATCGCGATAAAGATTCTTATGGAGGATGGGAGAAAGTCTTTGAATATTGCGAGTCGCAAGAATTTATAGAAGCTCTTGGCTCTTGTACTTATATTATTATTCATATCGATACTGATGTTTCTGATAATAAGAATTTTGATATATTAAAGCATGAAGCTGGAACGGGAAGAGAATTAAGCGTAGGGGAATTACGCGATCGCGTTGTTGCAAAATTTAAAGAAATCATCGGCAAGAAATGTCACAATTTTCAATATGAAGAGTATGAAGAAAAATTTATTTTTGCGATTGCCATTCACTCCATTGAGTGTTGGTTGCTGCCTCTGTATTGCGACGATCCCAAAAAAGCGGCAAAGATCAAAGGTTGTGATAAGCAACTCACAAAATGCTTGAAAAAGAAAAACTCAAAAATAAAAATCGAAAAAACTTTAGATTATTACGAGCAAATTTCTAGAAAGTATTCTAAACCCAAAGAACTCACCCAATATTATCCCAAAAATCCCAGCTTAAAAATATTTATCGAAGAAATGCAAACCCGAAATATTACCCTCTAAAAATAATCTCGATCGCCAACCCAAAACAAAAACCCCTATTTTTCATTACGCATTCGAGTCAATTGATCGATGGTATCCCCAATAACTGCCGTTAAACTGCGACGAGTTTCGATATGATTGTCCTGTTCATTCTTTAAAGCCTCCAACGCCCGATCGCGCTCGCGAATGACCGTAATTAACTTCCCCTTTATCGCTTCAGGAGTCTCCAAAGCAGCAATTTCCGCCTTAATAGCAGCCTCAATATCCTCCATCGACAGTGCAGGAATTTCCTCCTCAACCTGCTCGAGTTTTGCCTGTAGGAGTTGACTCTCCTGGCGAGCCAACTGCGCCTCCTCCCGTCGCTGTCGTGCTTCAATATTGTAGAGTTTGCGCCAATGTGCAGCACTCTCCTGCGCCGCATTGCGATCGCCCTCCAACTGCGCCAATTGTTGCTTTAACGTCCGAATTTCCGCCAGCCATTGCACCACCTCTTCACTCATAACCCAGCACTCCTTGAAAAAAGTCCGAAAAATTGCGATCGTTCTCTACAAAAATTTATCCTAACTGAAGATGCGAACTCTTTCCCGTGATGCCAGCTTGACCAAAATCTGGCAAATTAAGATATAGACCTCTTGCATCATTGCAAAATGCTGACCTTTTTCAGGGGGGTTAACGGGGATCGAACACGAATTTGCAAGCGATCTAATCGTGAATCAGTTTCACCATGCCACTCCCGCATTTTTTCCGCTTTTTTTCCTACCTAAATTGGTTAGTTATCCGCACCATTATCGCGAGAATTTTTCGCCAACGTTTGGCGGGTCTTTCCGCAGAAATGGCGTATAATTCCCTGCTGGCACTATTCCCAGCAATTTTGGCGCTGATTACCGCGATCGCCCTCTTTGAAAATTCCCTAGCCACTCTCTTTCGCACCTTAATTGAAGGCTTTGGGGTTGTACAAGATGAGTCTCTCGGTTCTACCATGCAAGGGTTAGCAGCGAACCTGAAAATTGTCGCCCCAGATTTAGTTTGGGAACTTCTCTCCAACTTTGTTACAGAAATCACTCGTACCCGCAGCACAGGTCTATTTTCCGCCAGTTTTGCTGCCACTTTGTGGATCTCCTCCGCCGCGATCGGTGCCGCGATGAATGCCCTCGATCGCATTCACGAAATTCCTAGACACAAACGACGACCCTGGTGGCACGCCAAAATCATTTCCCTCCTCCTTACCCTAGGCAGTATCGGATTGCTCCTCATTGCCTCATTTCTCGTCCTTGTCGGCGATGTTCTCGTGAAATTCGCGGTCCGGACCATTGAGGCACTCCCCATCGAGAAATTGGAAATTGGCAGCTATTGGTTGCTCAAACTTTGGCAACAACTCAATTGGCCCTTTGCTCTCAGCATTGCGATCGTCGCTTTTGCCCTCATTTACCGCTTAGGTCCGAGTCAGTGGCGCAAAGGCACTCCCATTCTCCCAGGAGCCATGTTAGCTGCCTTTGCTTGGGCGGGTATTTCCTTATTGTTTCGCGCTTACGTGGACAATTTTGGCGCATATAACAAGGTTTATGGGGCAGTCGGGGCGGTTATTGTTTTAATGCTCTGGTTGTATTTAACCTCCCTCGTTTTTCTCATTGGTGGGGTAGTTAACGTGACCGTTGGCGAAGCAATGAAACGCAAAACTATCAAAAAAAGAGTGCGCGATCGCCCTACCTTAGAAGGAAGAAAGGAGGAAACAATCCCTCCTCATCCCCCTATTCCTAAGCAAGCTGAAAAATAAACGTGACTTTATCTTCTTTCCCTAAAGCAATGCGATCGCCAGCTCTGAGGCGGTGACGGTTTCCTGGAGGCAAAGGATTATGATTGATATAGGTGCCATTGGCGCTGCCCACATCCTCAATGAAAAACACATCTGCTTCCACGCGAATATCGGCATGAACCCGCGAAACGATCGCCGAGTCGGGAAACCCGGAAACATCAACATCAGGGGGGATCGGTCCTCCCGGTTTGCCGATATGAATCACGGGTAAATTTTGTGGAAATTCAATGACAGTATCGGTTTGCAGATGCAGTAAACTCGCCGTTTTAACTTGGAGTTGCGTCGAGGAGCCCCCGGTGGAAATAGGGGGTGCAGAAGCAGCAGTACCTTCTTCTTCTTGTTCCACAACCGTTGCTACCGTAGAACTCAAAGGTGGAGGCGTGCTAACCTCAGATTTGCTGAGTTCAATGCCGTTATTTTCCCCTTCTTCTGCCACAGTGATGCTTGTTTCCTGTAAGTTATAACCGCATTGTCCGCAAAAACTGGCATCGACTTGCACGATCGCGCCGCAGTTGGGGCAATTGGTCATGGTAGGTAGGGGCGTATAACAGGCTTCGCATTGGGTTGCGCCGTCAGGGTTTTGGTGATTGCAATTCGGACAAACGATCATGTCAATTATTTCAGTTATCGGTTATCGGTTATCGGTTATTGTTTTATTTTGCTTCAATGTCGCGGGCGGCAATTTCATCAACAAACCACCAAAGTTCTCCCTCGGGTTGAATAAAACGGGAGGGATAATCCTTGGGATCGGCGGAATTTCCCCAAACATGAGCAAGGGCGTTTTGCTTGTTGGCTCCTGCTGCTAAAAAGATAACGCAACGCCCGCGATTGATCAGGGGAATCGTGAAGGTTAGGCGAGGTTGACCGGATTTGTTGCCCACGGCGACGAGGCGATCGCATACCTGTAAGACTTCTGTTTGGGGGAATAAAGACGCAGTATGACCGTCATCTCCCATGCCCAGGAGGATGATATCAAAACGGGGAAATTCCCCCGCTTTGACCCCAAAAAAGCCCTGTAGTTCGCGATCGTGGCGATGGGCATCGGCGGTGGCATCCTTGGCTCCCGTGGGCATGGCGTGAATATTGGCTTCTGGGAAGTCTACCCGCTCTAACCATGCCTTGCGAGCCATATTATAATTGCTGTCGGGATGATCGTGGGGAACATAGCGTTCGTCTCCCCAAAAAACGTGAATTTTGTCCCAAGGGAGAGATTGAGCGGCGATCGCCTCATAAAGGGGTTTAGGGGTACTGCCCCCCGCGAGAACCAGAGTACATTGTCCTCGCTCTTGCAAAGCGGATTGGATTTTCTCCAGTACCAGAACCGTTGCCCGTTTTACTAGAGCGCTCTTATCGGCTAAAACTTCAATTGATGGATTGCCCATGAAATTCTTTAAATTTAGTTATTTTCCAGCTTAAAGGCGCAAATCAGTTTTTTGCTCGATAACTTTTTTTGAATTTTTGGCGATCGCGCTCTCCCGATTTTGTAACTTAACGTTACATTTTCCAGATCGGAATTTAAGATCGACAGAGTGCATCCCCAGTCTTTTCCAGTTTTCTCCTCGTAATTTATCGATGCTGAGGCGATCGTGGGTTAAGATAGGAAATCTAGAGCAAGAGTTTTTTAGTCCAAATTTTTTTACGGGCATTTCTGCGATCGGAAACGCAGCCAACATAATTGGCAAGCACATTGAATTCAGCCTATAACCAGATATCTTTCCTCATTTGCGGATATTGGATGCCAGAATATTTGACGGGAATAACTCAGCGTATTTCATGAGCAGATTTACCCTGGTGGGCGTTTGTTTTTGCGGGCGATCGCGGACTTCGGCGATCGCCATCAACAGGACAAAAACGAAGCCAAAACAAATGTTTTAAAATCCGGCTTTTACGCGGTTATCAATAGCTTGCTCCTCGCCATTGGTTACACTATTATTGGCTGGACTGGCTTTCGAGGTATAACTGGAGGCGACTCTCTTCCCTTATGCCGACAAGTTCGGGCAAGATAAGAGAAGAATTCTACAGGCGCTTTCATGCTTAATCCTCTCGCCTTCATGCTTCCCCAAAGATTAAACTGATACGACTCAGATAAAAATAATGAACAATCCAGCCTTTTCTGCCTTTTCTTCTCTAGCACTTAAACTTGTCGGGGTGATACTCATCGTTTCGTCTCTGCTTGACTATATTGTACTAGCGATTCCCTTTCAGATTACAAACAAAGACTGGCAACTGACTTTAGCCAGCAATATTGTCGATCGCGGTATCATTCCCATGGTGGGGATTGCTTTCCTCATTGTGGGATATTGGATCGGCGAATCCCTCGGGAATGAAAGTCGCGGTGTTTCTGTCACTGACTTAAGATTTTGGTCTTTTTTGTTTGCCTGCATCCTCGGACTCATGTTTTTATTGTTTATTCCCCTGCACTTAGGGAATCTTCGCTATAAAATGAAACAGGCCACTGAACAAATTCAACAGGGTTTAACGGCTGCGGAACAGCAGATTCAAACCCAATTCGACCAAATCAATCAACTCCTCATAGACGACAATCGCATTAAACAACTCGACGACGCAATTAAAAGCGGTCAAGTCACAGGTCCTCGTCTCGAACAATTGCAAACAATCCGCAGTCAAATCGAACAGTTAAAAACCAATCCAGCCGCATTGGACGAACAGTTAGAAGCGGCTCAAACCCAACTCCAAGAACGCCGACAGGAAGCGGAACAGCGTGCTAAAACTAACGCTTTTAAATCGGGTATTCGCACCGGAGTCAGCAGTTTATTGCTGTCCATCGGCTATAGTGTCATTGGTGCAATGGGCTTTCGAGGATTAGCTGGAGGAGGTGGCGCTTCCAGTCGCCGTCGCGTCTAGGCTTCTCACTCATCCCACTCTTTTTTCGAGTGGGATGGTGAACAATTATCAATGAATAATTATCAGTGAATAATTATCAATGAATAACCCATAAACTCTAACCCATACCCAAAACCTATTAATGTTTTCTATTTATATCCTGACTTACAACGAAGAAATAGAAATCGCAGCTTGTATCGAGTCTATTATTTCTTTGTGCGATGACATTATTATTGTGGATTCTTATAGCAGCGATCGCACTTTAGATATTGTTAGTAACTATGATGTTCGCATTGTCCAACACAGTTTTGAAAGTCACGGTAAACAACGCACTTGGATGCTGCGGGAAGTCCCCACCCAATATGATTGGGTTTACATCCTTGAAGCTGACGAACGCATGACCCCAGAACTTTATGGCGAATGCTGTCAAGTTATTCAAAACAAGGATAAATATATCGGCTATTATGTGGCGGAACGGGTCATGTTTATGAATCGTTGGATTCGCCATTGCACCCAATATCCCCGCTATCAACTCCGACTTTTCCGTAAAGATAAGGTTTGGTTTGATGATTACGGCCACACCGAACGAGAAATTTGCGACGGTGAAACGAGCTTTTTAAAAGAAACCTATCCTCACTATACAAGCGGTAAGGGGTTCAGTCGTTGGCTGGAAAAACACAATCGTTACTCCACCGATGAAGCGAGAGAAACCCTATCTCAACTTGAAGCGGGAGATGTTCGCTGGCAAGATTTGTTTTGGGGGCGATCGGAGGTTGAGAAGCGTCGCGCTCTTAAAGACCTCTCTTTACGTCTTCCTTTTCGCCCTTTTTTAAGATTTTTATATATGTATTTCCTGTTGGGAGGAATTTGGGATGGTCGTCCGGGTTGGGCTTGGTGCGTTCTCCAATCTTTCTACGAATATTTTATTATTCTTAAAGTTTGGGAACTCCAAACTAAAAAAACTGCCGAAGCCAACTCAGCCAAGGTACCATTAGCAACAGAAAAACACAAAAATTAACATAAATTAAGAAAAATCTTAAGATATTTTCATTTATCGCAATACTTTGGCACAATAATTGAGAGTCCGATGGGAACAGTTTAGCTAACTTCCGGATATCGATCTATTTTTTCCCGGTACTTTTTCGCAAACAATTTTCTCAACCCGTGACTAACTTAGAAGCCAAAGTTCAAATTCCGGTTCGACGAATGGTTTTATTCGTGCTGGTATTTATTTTATTAATTGCGATCGGGATAATGGGGTTCTCATATTCCCACAGTTTCGATCCTTATATACAAAGAGTCTTCGCGTTAAATAGAAATATTGAGCGAGGTCAGGAAATCTTTGCGATTAATTGTGCTGGCTGTCACGGAATCTATGGGACGGGATATGTCGGTCCAAGCCTGGAACATTTGAGCGATCGCAGGTCCGACCTGCAAATCATTCGACAAGTGATTGATGGGACAACTCCACCCATGCCCCAGTTCCAGCCTAAACCGCAAGATATGGCAGATTTATTAGGATATTTAAAGCGATTGTAATGTAATTATTATTAACTATTTGTGATTATGGCAGGTCAAGTTGCCTCAAATATGGGGTTACGGAATTGGATACAGCGACTCATTGCCGCCATATTTTTAGGGGGTCAAGTTGTTTTGCATTTACTGAAGGCGAAAATTAACCGTCGCAATACCCTCGAACAGTGTAATGCAGTCGGTCCGGGTTCCTTGGCGATCGCCCTAACTACGGCGGGTTTTGTGGGGATGGTGTTTACAATTCAAGTAGCGCGGGAATTTATTCATTTTGGGGCAGGAAGCGCGATCGGTGGCGTTTTAGCGGTGGCATTAACCCGAGAATTAACCCCCGTCCTCACAGCAGTGGTTTTAGCGGGACGAGTGGGATCGGCATTTGCGGCGGAAATTGGCACCATGCGGGTCACGGAACAAATTGACGCACTTTATATCCTCAAAACCGATCCCATTGATTATCTGGTCATTCCTCGTATTATTGCTTGTTGTTTGATGCTGCCTGTATTAACACTTTTATCGTTACTTTTGGGAATGTCGGGAGGGTTATTAGTCGCAACAAATCTTTACGGTATTTCTCAATCTGTTTTTCTCGAATCGATTCAAAATTTTTTAGGGGTATGGGATATTTTCAGTGCGGTGATTAAATCTGTTGTTTTTGGAGGATTGGTTGCCGTTATCGGCTGTAGTTGGGGTTTAACGACAACTGGGGGAGCAAAGGGAGTCGGACAGTCTACAACAACAGCCGTAGTAACATCACTGTTAGCAATTTTTGTGACTAACTTTTTTCTCTCTTGGCTTATGTTCCAAGGAATGGGAAATGCGGTAATTGGGTAATAAGTAACAGATTATTTGACGGGTGGGATTGTCGCGATCGCGCTCTTTCAAGATTTAACACGGTAATTCATTCTGGGTTTGAGAGATTGTGTTTGCGATATTGTTCTTGTGTAAATTCATCAAAAGAACGAAATCGACCTGCTTCAAAATCATCTAAACCTTTTTGAATACCCGCGATCGCATCTTCTCTGTCCCATGCTTCCCATTCTAAAACCTTCGTTAACAATTCGGAAGCAATAACAGAAATCTCTTTTCCCTGTCGGGTTGCTTCTTCCTTCAGTTTTGCCTCTACTTCCAAACTCAGATTGAGAACAATGGTCATAATTTTACCTCCGTTAATGCTTGGTTGGCGATATTCTTATCATATCATTACCCATTCTCTTTGTGCGATCGCGCTCTTTTACGATAAAATAGAGAAATGAATTCAATGGCTTTTTATGTCACATTCTGAATTATTGGAACAATTGCAGCAGTTATCCCGTGCCGATAAGTTCCAAATGATGCAATTTTTGCTTGCTGAATTAGCGAAAGGAGAGGGATTGAGTTTGGGAAATGAAACTGGAGCAATTATGGCTGGAGTGCATACTTCTAATTCAGGTGCAGCACAACTCATGCAATTACTCGAGATGGAAAAAGAACAACCTCAAAATCCGGCAACAAATGAAAAAATCAGTTTAAGAGATGCGGCTGAAATGATGCGTTCTTACTATGCAAAAGGGAGCAATCTTACTGAGTTTGTTGATGACTGTCCCGAAGATTTCTATGAGTATCAAGATTATGCGTAGAGGTGAAATTTGGCTCTACTGTGCCGATCCGACTGTTGGTGATGAAATTGGCAAAACTCGCCCTTGTGCGATCGTGAATAATTAGGGAAAGTATCTATAAATTTCTTTTCGATGCAGTATCCTAACAAAATAAACTACACCATCATTAAATTTAATACCGATTCGGTAATTTCCTACTCTAATACGGTAGTAATCTGTCTCGCCTTTTATCTTTTTCATATTACTCACTTCGCTTAATTTTTCTGCTTGCTCGACTCGCTCAATCACTTCCTGAATTCTCTGCAACAGCTTAACATCAATAATTTCGAGCAAATCTCTTGCAAAGCTCTTTCTAAATTCAATATTCATGGTTTTCTATCCAGAATTTTGAAGATTTCCTCACGGCTGACTATTTCAGTATTTTCACCTTCTTTAATCGCATTTTCCATGCCTATATCTTCTAAGACTTCTGTAACAAGTTCTGAAAATAATTCTTTTTGTTCTTGCAGTAATTCAAAAATAGCTGTTTTGAGTAATTCTTTGAGTTTGGTTTCGTCTAGTGTAATTTCAGACATTGCTATTTTCTGTAGTTAACAACCCAAATTGTAGCGCGTAATGGCAATTTTTAGTGCTTCATCAATTTTTCTTCGATATTTAGGTTGAGAATAATGGTCATAACTTTACCTCATTTAATGCTCGGTTGGCGATATTCTTATCATATCATTACCCATTCTCTTTGTGCGATCGCGCTCTTTCACGATAAAATGGAGAGATAAATCCAATGGCTTTTTATGTCACATTCTGAATTATTGGAAGAATTGCAGCAGTTATCCCGTGCTGAGAAGTTCCAAATGATGCAATTTTTGCTTGCTGAGTTAGCTAAGGAAGAGGCGATCGAATCCCTCGATAATGCTACATCTCATCGCGTTTGGTCGCCTTACAATTATGGTGATGCGGCTCATAAGTTAATGAGCTTATTAGAACAAGAAGAAGCGAAAGAAAATGCGAAATGCTAAACGATTTTCCCGTAATGCCTTATAATCGTAGGTAGTTGAGAATTGAATTTGTCCACTTAAATCCAAGAGATTGCGCTTTTTGCGAGTACGAATGAGTTCTTGTAGGGCAAAATCAATTAATTCTTGTTCTGTTGTCAATTGAGTTAATTGTAATGCCTCTTGAACCAATTTTGGGTTAAGTTCGATTTGAGTTATCATTGTTAGTTATTAATTTAATGAGATGGTTTGATTTTGCGTCTTTATTTCTCTAGTTTATCATTAAAATTCTGTTGCAGCCAGTTAATAAACGAGATGAGTTATGAGCATTATATCTTTTCAAGAAATTATAGATTCTGTTGAAAAACTATCTCTTGACGAGCAAGATTATTTGTTTGAGCTAATCAAAAAAAGAAGAATTGAAAAGCGACGTTTAGAGATTGCTGCCAATGCTAAAGCTACTTTGGAGTCTTTCAAACAAGGAACAGCAAAAACAGGCAGTGTGAATGATTTGATGAAGGAGCAGTTGAGGAAGGTTTAAAAGCAAGTTAGTTCATCGTTCCAAATTGTGCAACCACTGAAGGATATTGGCGATCAAATCCGGGTCTGTTTCCAGGAAGTGCGGTAATCGGCACTCGGGGAGGCGATCGCCTACAACCACGGCAATGGGGGGATGGCTAAACCGGGCGAGTTGATTGAGGACGGCGATATCAAACTCTTGGGGGGGTAGATCGGTGGGTGCTTCGTAGAGGATGAGGGCGATTTTCTCTGCACTGAGGTCGTCTTCGCAGTAGGCTTGCAATTCGCCAATGGTGCGGGGTCTGTCGTTAATGGCGGGACAGCCTGCTTTTTTGAGGACGGTGTAGATTTGCAGGGCGGGGTTACTGGGGTCGCTGAAGCGGCTACCGTCGATGCAAATGATTTGGCGGTTTGGGGGGTGACTAGATGACTGGATGGCTTGGTTAATACTCTGGGGCAAAAGTGCTAGGTTGCAATGCTGGGTGAAGGGAGTGGAAGCAACTGGAGTGGTGTCTTCGACTTCGGGATGGGGAGTGGTGGGGGGATTGTGCCATGCTTGATAAAAGTCGGGATAGGGGAGGTTGGTGGCACAGTTCCACATGACTTGGTAGCATTTTTTGAATAGGTCAAAGTTGTTTTGGCAAACTTCATCGCTGAGGCAGTCTTTTAAGGCAGAA